>JBFXKR010000046.1:0-8173 GCA_050173595.1 Candidatus Berkiella sp. | reverse complement strand
CAAAATGTAGGTATTCCAATATGGCACGTTCTGGGTTTGCGACCATTATTTTGTAGTCGCTTAGAGAATGTTCAACGAGCGCTTTATCCCATGCGCCATCAAACAAACCTTGTTCGATGCACGTTACATTATCCTTTTTAAAATAGTCACGAAACCACACTGGTATAGGGCGTTTGTCTGTTTTGTGTTTTGACAACCACTTTGGGTTCCCCTCCCCCATAGGTACAAAATGACCATAACCCAATATCTCTAATGCTGTCAGACCTGCCACATGAACTTTGAAACCCAATTGGCTTTGAAGTGAATAGACGCCTCCTGTCCAATCAACGATATCACCTTCTTTGATATAGGCACCCTTGCCTATCTTGGTGAGCCATTTTCCTTGGACATACCTAACTGCTAGTTGACGGAAAACTTCTTGGGAGTTCAGCCACGGCTGAACAGCTACTGTGCCTTTAGGCCAGCGTTTGAGAAGTTGGCTTATCTTTGTTTGGCCAACAGCGCGCACCGGGTGGTTTATATTTTTTGAATTAGGTATACTCATAGTGGTCTTTTTTAATCTAAAGCAAACCATAAGATAATCATAGTTTATTTCTACCCAAATAGGAATACTTATAGTTTACTTATTTATAACAAAATAAACTATATCCGGTTTGTTGCATTAGCACGAAAGAAAGAGCCCTCACACTATCCCGCAAGCGGGAGTGCGATCAGAAAAGCTAAATCCCACTAAGCATATAGGATTTTTTATGATTGAAAGTTGAAACGTTGCAATTTGGTACGCCGCAGGTACGCCAAGAAGCTTTCAGTTGATTTGCTTAGAAATAGATGTTCAGGTTTTCTGTAATTTTCAGAGTTTTTGGTCGGGGCGAGAGGATTTGAACCTCCGACCACATGCACCCCATACATGTGCGCTACCAGGCTGCGCTACGCCCCGAACTTAGGGAAGCTATTTTACAAAAAAGCCCTTTAGAAAGAAACAATTATGTTTGAAGCTAAATAGCCAACCTAATTGTGCTCGCCGCCTTCATCGTGCGCTTCAGGAACGCCATCGTATTTCTCAACACGAACTTTGAGTTTTTGACCAGGTTTGAAGGTGACAACGCGTCGTGCGCTAATGGGAATGTCTTCGCCTGTTTTAGGATTGCGTCCAGGACGTTCGCTCTTGTCGCGTAAATCAAAGTTACCAAAGCCAGAGATTTTGACAGAGCGCCCTGATTCCAGGGCATGTCTAACCTCTTCAAATAGAAGCTCAACCAGCTCTTTGGCGTCTCGCTTATTTAAGCTTAAAGACTCAGCTAGGTTTTCAGAAATCTCCGCCTTTGTTAAAGCCATGGATTAATCCCTCAATTCGGCACTAAATTCCGCTTTCAATCCCTTTATGACAGACTGAATGACATCGTCAACTTCCTTGTCTACTAGAGTGCGCGATGGATGCTGTAATATCAAGCCCAAAGCGATACTTTTTCTACCAGAATCAATGCCTTTGCCAGTGTAGACATCAAAAATCTGTGCTTCACGCAGCATTTCACCAGCAGACTTTCTAACAAAATTTATTAAACTATCACTACTTAGTTGCTGATCAACTATTACTGCAATATCACGCCTGATTTCAGGAAAGCGAGAAGGACGCTCAAAAACCGGTAAGGGCTTCTTAGTGAACGTTGCTGCCTCTAATTCAAATAAAAATACGGGGCCATCCAGTGAAAGCGCTTTATGTAACGAAGGATGTAACTTGCCGATGATCCCAACAACCTTATTGTGCCATTCAATGTGCGCACATTGGCCAGGATGGCAAGCGCTGTGCGTTGCCGGTACAAAGGTTAAATTTTCCTTATAACCTAATAATTGCCACAAGGTTTCTATGTGCTGTTTCATATCATAAAAATCTACAGCACGCTTTTTATGAGCCCAGCCTTCCGTCAAATAATCGCCAGATAATATCCCGCCAATCTTGTTAATTTGATTTAACGTGCCACCTTCTGGGATAAAACATAAACCAATCTCAAAACTCTTCATGCGTTGTTGTTGACGGTTTTGATTGTATTGTAATGTGCTAAGCAAGCCAGGCCATAGGCTTAAACGCATTTCCGCCATGTCTGCTGAAATAGGATTAACCAAAGGTAATGCGCTTTGCTTGGGAAATAATTGCTTTTGAAGTGCACTATCAACAAAACTATAAGTGATCACTTCTTGATAGCCCATATCTACCAAGGCACGCTTGATACGTGAAACCGAAACGCCAGATTCAGGGGATGGCAAAAACTGCGAACTTAAATGCGGCATATGGTTTGGGATGTTGTTATAACCAACCATTCTGGCAATTTCTTCAATTAAATCTACTTCCGTTGCAATATCATAACGGTAGCTTTTAGGCCTTGCTTTTACAATCTCATTACTTGAAGAAAAATCATGAAGCTCACAACCAATGCGTCCAAGCATTTCTATCACTTTGGTCACAGGCACATCAACGCCCAAAAGTTGCTTAAGCCTTGCATAACGCAAAGTGATTACTTCAAGTTTGGGTAAATCTTGTTCGCTCTCAACTTGAATGAGCGGGCCAAACTCACCCCCACAAATTTCATGGATCAAGGTGCTGGCGCGTTGCATAGCATCGACTTGAAGTGAGAAATCAACACCCCGCTCAAACCGAAAAGAGGAATCGGTATGTAAACCATATTGTCTTGCTTTTCCTGCAATGAGGTGAGCACTAAATAACGCACTTTCTAATAGAATATCTTGCGTGGCGTCTGTCACACCACTGTCAAAACCACCCATAATACCTGCAATGGCTTGTGGGCCATTTGAATCAGCAATGACCAAGGTGTTGTCTTTTAAAGACACTTCTTGCTCATCAAGCAGTTTAATTTTCTCACCGGTTTTTGCTAAGCGAACACTCATGGGGGCTTTTATTTTTGCTAAATCAAATGCATGCATGGGCTGGCCAAGCTCAATCATGACATAGTTTAAAATATCAACCACAGGATGAATGAGTCTTATATCGCTTTTCTCTAAGCGCTCTTGCATCCAAGCAGGGGTGGTGCCTTTATGAATATTTTTTACCACCCTGCCAACATAACGCGGACAATGCGCTTTGGCTTGCAGATCAATTTTAATCGTTTCTGTGCTACTTGCTTTAAGAGGCAGTATTTTTTGCGCACTCACAGGAATTTGATTAAGCGCACCAATTTCTCTTGCCACACCAAGCACGCTTAAGCAGTCACCCCGATTGGGCGTTAAATCTATTTCAATGAGGGTATCGTCAGTTTGCTTTTCAATACTATCGACTTCTAAACCCGCCATCGTGAGCTGGGCACACAATTCGTCGGTGTTTAATATGGGATTCACCCACTCACGTAACCATTTTTCGCTAATTTTCATTGTTATGCTCCGTTAAACTGCTTAAGGATCCTTGAATCGTTCTCAAAGAAAGCCCTTAAGTCATCAACTTCATAGCGAAGCATGGCAAGGCGCTCTATCCCCATTCCAAAAGCAAAGCCGCTATAGCGCTCAGGATCAATCCCACCAAATTCCAACACCTTGGGATGAACCATGCCACAGCCTAGCACTTCTAACCATCCAGAATTTTTACAAATACGACAACCATTACCTTGGCATTTTACACAACTCACATCCACTTCCGCTGAAGGCTCCGTAAATGGAAAATAAGATGGTCTAAAGCGTGTTTTCACATTGCTTTCGAAAAATGATGATAAAAAGGCAGCTAAGGTGCCTTTTAGATCGGCAAATGAAATATGCTCATCTACCAATAAGCCTTCTACTTGGTGAAACATAGGTGTGTGGGTAACATCTGAATCACAACGATAAACACGGCCTGGCGCAATGACTTTTAAAGGCGGTTTACGCTTTTCCATTGCACGAATCTGTACTGGCGATGTATGGGTGCGCAATAAAGTACCATTAGCAAAATAAAACGTATCATGCATGGCACGCGCAGGATGATGTGAAGGTATGTTTAAAGCTTCAAAATTATAATATTCTGTTTCAACTTCTGGACCTTCTTCTATCGAAAACCCCATTGATGCAAATAAGTTACAAATTCTATCCATGGTGATAGTAATAGGATGCAAGCCACCAGCTTCAGTGGCACGGCCTGGCAAGGTAACATCAATTTTTTCGCTAGCAAGTTGATTATCAATATCTTTTTGTGCCATCGCTTCTTTATATTCGCTGATAAGCGATGTGACAGCATCTTTTACTTCATTTATCTTTTGACCAAATTCTTTACGCTGCTCAGGCGGAATATCTTTTAAGCCTTTTAATTTTTCTGTGACTAAGCCTTGCTTGCCAAGATAGGCTACACGTATTTTTTCAATGCTTTCACTGTCTTTGGCTTCTTGGAGTGCCGTTTTAGCCTGGTCAATTAAGTTGCGATGATCGTCCATTTGTCCACCATAAAAAAAGGGAAGACTATACTCTTTCCATTTTGAATTTACGCTTTGTTGCCTTCACTTCGCCCCAGACATGTACTAATGCGTACACTTCCGGGGATTCGTTCGCTTATCGCCTAGCCTAAATTCAAACTGGTTTGAGTATAAACCTTCCCTTTTTATTAACTATTAGATTGGTTTATGCCTACTCAATTTAGGCTGCCAATGCATCCTTAGCTTGCTGTGCAATTTTGGCAAAGGCAGCTTTGTCAAATACTGCTAGTTCAGCGAGCATTTTTCTATCAATTTCAATTTTTGCAGCATTTAAGCCTGCAATCAAACGGCTATAGGAAATGCCGCATTCACGCGCACCTGCGTTAATACGCACAATCCATAATGAACGAAATTGACGTTTCTTTTGTTTTCTATCACGATAAGCATATTGGCCAGCTTTTAACACCGCTTGGTTTGCGGTTTTAATACAACGGCTTCTGGCGCCGTAATAACCTTTTGCTTGCTTTAAAATTTTCTTATGACGTTTTTTAACGGTAACGCCACGTTTAACTCTTGCCATTTTTTCCTCACATCTAAACTAATTCAAATTAATCCGTCGCTATCCGCCTACACCTCAAAGGCTTCGCCGGACGTCGCCTAAAAGGCTAGTCATAAGGCAACATACGAAGCACTAATTTGGCATCGCTGTCGCACATAACCCCATTTCTTCTGGATTGACGCACTTGTTTTGTGGTTTGTTTTGTTTTGATGTGATTACGATTGGCACGGCGAAAACGAACCTTGCCGGTTCCTGTCACCTTAAACCGCTTCGCAGCACCACGGTTGGATTTTAATTTAATTTTGGCTTTGGCTTTTCTGGCCATAACAAACTCCGCATTGAATTTTAATGGTTTATTTTTTAGGAGATATCACCATGACCAATTGACGACCTTCTAGTTTGGGTTCTTGATCAACAATACCCGCCCCTTCCATATCGACTTTGATTCGTTCAAGTAGCTTCATACCCAATTCTTTATGGGTAATTTCGCGACCTTTAAAACGAATGGTCACTTTTACTTTATCTCCACGCTCTAAGAAGGCGATAAGGTTGCGTAGTTTTACCTTATAATCTCCTTCGTCCGTCACTGGACGTAATTTTATTTCTTTGAGTTTTTGGATTTTTTGCTTTTTCTTCGTTTTCTTTTCATCAAACTGGAATTTACCAAAATCCATAATCCTCACAACGGGGGGATCGGCATTGGGTGATACTTCAACCAAATCTAACCCCACAAGTTCGGCTTTACGCTGTGCCTCCCGTTTAGTCATGATCCCCGTATGGGAACCAGGTCCTAACGTGCTAATACCATCTAATGTGCCATCTGGATCTACCAGACGAACATTAAGCGCCGTAATTGCATCGTTAACACGAACACGCGATTTCTTTGTTGTATTAATAGATTCCTCCCTTTTAGTCTTGGCCAACCAGTTCTGGCTTTTGACTTACTACTTTATTATCGCACTCGTATTTAAGTTTATCTTCAAACTCATCAAGAGTCATACTTCCTAAATCTTCCCCAGTTCGCGTCCTTACCGTGACAGTTTGTTGAGATACTTCTTTATCGCCAACAACAACAAGATAGGGCACGCGCGAAATAGTGTGCTCGCGAATTTTAAACCCTATCTTCTCGTTTCTCAAGTCAGTAACAGCCCTAAACCCCTTAGATTTTAACTTTGAGCAAAGATTTTGGGCATATTCAGCCTGGTTTTGGGTAATGTTTAGAATTACAACTTGAATTGGAGCCAGCCAGGTTGGGAAATTTCCTGCGTGCTCTTCAATCATGATGCCAATGAAACGCTCAAGGGAGCCTAAAATGGCACGGTGGAGCATGACGGGAATTTGCCTTGAACCATCCTCCGCAACATACTCTGCGCCCAGTCTATTTGGCATCGAAAAGTCAATCTGCATGGTGCCGCATTGCCAAATACGCCCCATACAATCTTTAAGCGAGAATTCTATCTTTGGACCATAAAATGCACCTTCGCCTGGCAAAATCTCCCAGGGAATATTTTTTGAATTCAAGGCATCTTCTAATCCCTTTTCTGCTTTATCCCAAATCTCATCAGATCCCACTCTTTTATCAGGACGGGTTGAAAGCTTAATTAAAATATCGGTATAACCAAAATCTTTGTAAACTTCAAAAAGCAAATCGATAAATTTTGAAACTTCTTCTTGAATTTGATCTTCGGTACAAAAAATATGTGCATCATCTTGCACAAAATTACGGGTACGCATAATGCCATGCAAAGCACCCGATGGCTCGTTACGATGACATGAGCCAAACTCTGCCAAGCGTATCGGTAAATCACGATAGCTTTTAATGCCTTGATTAAATACTTGTACATGACATGGGCAGTTCATGGGCTTAACGGCATAGTTACGATCATCGCTATCGATGGTAAACATGTTGGCATGAAACATTTCCCAATGCCCTGATCGTTCCCATAAACTTCTATCAACGATTTGTGGCGTATTTATTTCATGATAATCATGATTGGATAGCTTTTCACGAATGTATTTCACAATCTGCTGGTAAACAACCCATCCTTTGGGATGCCAAAAAACCATGCCTGGGGCTTCTTCTTGCATATGAAACAGATCGTATTTTTTTGCTAATTTACGATGATCGCGCTTTTCCGCTTCTTCAATTCTAAATAAGTAAGCATCCAGTTCTTTTTTGTTGGTCCAAGCCGTACCATAAATCCGTTGTAGCATTTCGTTCTTAGAATCGCCACGCCAATAAGCACCGGCCACCTTAAGCAGCTTAAATACTTTTATTTTGCCTGTACTTGGCAAATGCGGACCACGACACAAATCAATAAAATCGTCTTGTTGATAAAAAGTTAAAGGCTCACCTTCAGGAATATCTTTGATAATCTGAACCTTATAGTGCTCTCCCATTTGCTTAAACTTTTCGATGGCATCATTGCGAGAGATTAAATGGCGTGACACTTTATAATCCGCTTTTACAATCTCGCTCATCTTTTCTTCAAATAAAGCTAAATCTTCTGGCGTAAACGGACGCCCAAAAGCGATGTCATAATAAAAACCATCCTCAATCACAGGGCCGATGGTTATCTGTGCTTGGGGATACACTGACTTCACTGCATGGGCTAATAAATGTGCACAAGAGTGGCGAATAATTTCTAAACCATCCTTGTCTTTTTCTGTGATAATAGAAAGTTGGCTATCTTTCTCTATGGGGTATGAGGTATCAACCAGTTTGCCATCTACTTTGCCAGCGAGTGCGGCATTCGCTAATCCTTTGCCAATACTTAAGGCAACATCTTGAACAGAAACTGGTTTTTCAAAAGACTTTTGACTGCCATCAGGCAAGGTAACAATTGGCATAACACCCTTTCTTCTTAAAATTTAACAAAATGACGATTTCAAAAATAAATCGACTAAGGATACGAGAAAAGGAGACACATGACAAAGTGCGCAACAGTTTTGCGAAAAAAGTAAGTTAGCAACCTATTGGTAACGCTTCTATATTAATAGTGAAACTAAAGACGGGCATGCCGTTTTGGGGCTTAAATGTGAATTAAATTTTTTAGCTGGTAAAAAAAGTGCCACATGGAGGATTTACGTGCCAAAAACTCCCAGGTTGCATAATGATAGATAATGTTATCTGTTTGCTCGGTAATGTCGATATACTGCGTTGCAAGCTCCTCAAAGAACGCTTTTTGTTTTTCTTGTGGAATTACCTGACGATGTGCTAACCAGGATT
>JBFXKR010000045.1:0-8250 GCA_050173595.1 Candidatus Berkiella sp. | reverse complement strand
ACTGCACAAATTCTCCACGTATCTTTATTACAAGGTAATATTCCCCAATTAATGCGCTGGGATCCTGCGCAAGTTGCTAATAACGTACAAACCTATCGTAATTTAACCAATCAAGTATTAACAACGTCGGGACTTATTATTTGGCCAGAAGGCGCCATACCAATCCCATTACCGTTGTCAGAAAAGTTTTTTATCCAAATGGCTGCGCTTGCAAGCCAAAATCAAACGGCAATTATTAGCGGCGTTCCAAGTCAGCTGCCAGATCAGATGCATTATTATAATTCATTAATTGCAGTAGGCTTAGCGGGCATCAATGATAACGGCTGTGCAAATTATAATACCCCAGGCTGCATTTATGAGAAAACGCATCTGGTCCCTTTTGGTGAGTATGTGCCTTTTGAATCAGTGTTGCGAGGCGTAATTGCATTTTTGAATTTACCGATGTCAAGCTTCGTAGAAGGTCCCAGTGGACAGTCTCCTTTGGTGGCACAAGGCTTTCGATTTGCTCCTGCCCTTTGCTATGAAATTGCTTACCCATTTTATGTGCAGTCGATGTCTTCAAATGCCGATTTTATTCTCACGGTAAGTAACGATACTTGGTTTGGCGATACCATTGGCCCACTTCAGCATCTACAAATTGCCCAGTTTCGTGCGCTTGAAACAGGTAAATATGTCATTCGTGGCACCAATTCAGGTTATACCGCGATTATTTCGCCCAATGGCAAATTGCAGGCGATTGCTAAACCTTATGAAACCACTATTTTAACGGGTGATGTTTATGTGATGAGTGGAAACACGTTCTGGGTTCGGTTTGGTTATTGGCCCTTATTGGTTGCCCTCACATTAACCTTGGCAGGTGGTTTTGCTTGGCAGAATCGTAAACGGAAAAAATAAGTAATTTAAAATTTAGTCGATTAAATTATAAAATTATCTGAATGAAGGGGCCGACTTCCGTGTCGGCCCAAAAATCTGCCCAAGCAAAGCGCCCCCTGTACAAAACAGTTCAAATTCAAAATAGGGCCAAGAATTAAATACCTGGATTAGCTATTCTCCATCATCCCCATGCCCGCTGCCGCGCCAATGGCTGCTGCCACTGCCACCCCCACGATTTTAAAGGGTAAAGTTACAAGACTAATGATGGCATTAGTCGCGGCCGACTCTTGTGCTTTATTACCTGTTGCGCCAAAGCAGCCTTGGAGCAAAAGCAACATTAAAACCAGACATAATTTTCCTTTTTGCATGTGAATTCCTTTGATAAGTGTTAAAATGCTATATTCCAACTAACTTTAGATTATTAATATAAAAATCATGCAAGAGCATTACCATCCTGAGAAAATCGAGCAAGACGCCCAAGCCTATTGGGATCAACATAACAGCTTCACGGTAAAAGAAAATCCAGGCAAGGAAAAATTCTATTGCTTAAGTATGTTTCCTTACCCAAGTGGCCATTTACACGTTGGCCATGTGCGCAATTATACACTGGGAGATGTGATTGCCCGTTTTCAACGGATGCAAAATAAAAATGTGCTGCACCCCATTGGATGGGATGCTTTTGGCTTACCAGCAGAAAATGCCGCGCTTAAACACAAAGTTCCCCCCAGTGTTTGGACTTATGAAAATATTGCCCACATGCGCAAACAATTTAAAAGCTTGGGTTTATCTTTTGATTGGTCAAGAGAAATAGCCACTTGCTCACCAGAATATTATCGATGGGAACAATGGTTTTTCATTAAGATGTATGAAAAGGGCTTAGTGTATAAAAAAAGCGCTGTCGTGAATTGGGATCCGGTTGATCAAACTGTTTTAGCTAATGAACAAGTGATTGATGGCCGCGGTTGGCGCTCAGGTGCTAAAGTTGAACGGCGCGCCATCCCACAATGGTTTTTAAAAATTACCGACTACGCTCAAGAATTATTAGATAACTTAGACAATATGCCTGGCTGGCCAGAACAAGTACGCACCATGCAACGCAATTGGATTGGGCGCTCAGAAGGTGTTAATTTTGAATTTAAAGTCGAAAATGATGCGTTTGCTCCCATTGAAGTCTATACCACCCGTATCGACACATTAATGGGCGTAACTTATCTTGCGGTTGCGCCACAACACCCGATTATTGATCTTGCGGTAAAACAACAACCACAATTGCAAAATTTTATTGATGATTGCAAAAACATCAAAGTGGCTGAAGCTGATTTAGCAACACTGGAAAAAGAAGGTAAACCTACAGGTCTATTTGCTTTACATCCTATTACAAATGAACGCCTGCCGATTTGGGTAGGTAATTATGTTGTGATGGATTATGGTACGGGTGCTGTCATGGCAGTTCCTGCGCATGATCAACGTGATTATGAGTTTGCCAAAAAATATCACTTACCTATCAAAGAAGTCATTCAACCTCAGGATAGCGCGCTAAGTTCTCTTGAGGAACAGGCTTATACCACGCTTGAAGGTAAACTTATTAACTCTGGCATTTATGATAATTTAAGCCCAACACAGGCTCAAACAAAAATCGCCCAAGATCTTGAGGCAAAAGGCGTCGGTAAACGACAAGTGAACTTTAGGCTGCGAGATTGGGGAGTTTCAAGACAACGTTATTGGGGCGCCCCTATTCCGATGATTGAATGCCCTTCGTGTGGCACCGTGCCTGTACCTGAAAAAGATCTGCCCGTTAAGCTTCCCGAAGGTGTCACGCCAGATGGTGCTAGCTCAATTTTAACGCAAATGAAAGCATTCTATGAAGTGGATTGCCCTAAATGCCAGCAAAAAGCGCGTCGCGAAACAGATACCTTTGATACTTTCATGGAATCATCTTGGTATTACCTTCGCTATGCATGCCCTTTTCAACATGAAAAAATGCTAGATGACAGAGCAGACTATTGGAATCCGGTGGATCAGTATATTGGCGGCATTGAGCATGCTATTTTGCATTTACTCTATGCGCGTTTCTTGCATAAAGTATTACGTGATCTAAACCTTACGCACAGTGATGAGCCATTCACCAATTTGCTGACGCAAGGTATGGTGCTCAAAGATGGCAGCAAAATGTCTAAATCTAAAGGCAACACGGTAGATCCACAATTGCTTATTGATCAATTTGGTGCCGATACCGTGCGCTTGTTTATTATGTTTGCAGCGCCACCTGAGCAATCATTGGAATGGTCTGATACCGGCGTTGAAGGTGCTTTTCGCTTTTTAAAACGTTTATGGCGTTTAGTTTCTACCCACATCAATGAACATGGATTAAGCGACACCGCTCTTGCTGATCTAACCTTAACAGATGATCAAAAAAACCTTTATCGGCGCACCCATGAAACTATTTTGAAAGTAACGGATGATCTAAACCGCCGTTATACTTTTAACACCGCTATTGCAGCCGTGATGGAATTAGTTAATGCCACTACAGCTTTTGCAGTGAATGCGCCTCATGATGCCAAAGTCAAACAAGGGGCCATCGAAGCGATTGTTTTAATGTTATCACCCATAGTGCCTCATATTACCCATACACTGTGGCAATCACTTGGCAAAACTACCCCCCTCATAGATACACCTTGGCCACAAGTGGATAACAAAGCGCTTGTTAAAGAGGTGCTGCAAGTGGTTGTACAAGTCAATGGCAAAGTGCGCGCTAATATCGAGATGGCAGCCAGTGTTTCTGAAGAAATAATGAAAGAAACCGCATTAAATCATGAGAATATCGCCAAACATATTGAAGGCAAAACGGTGCGCAAAATAATTGTGGTTGGACAAAAGTTGGTCAATATTGTAGCAAATTAATGAAAAATATGCGCGCAATCATCCGACTATGTAGTGTCGTGTTAATCGCTTTAACGCTGTCTGGCTGTGGGTTTCATTTACGTCACAGTCAAGCAGACTTAAGCAAAAAATACCCCACCATTATTTTAACGCCCTCTGGCTCAAATACACTGCACCAAGGACTGTATCGCGCGTTAGTTGCCTCTTCTGTACATGTGGTTGAAAACAGCGATATTGTCATCGCACCTCGCTTGAGTGTTGTCTCTCAAGAATTAACATCACAACCCCTTGTCTATGGTGCCGACAGTGAGCTACGTCGTGAGCGATTAAAAATGTCTGTGACTTTTTCCTTTGGTGGGGCTAATGCGCAACCTTTTGAGCTGGCCACTGAA
The DNA here is from genome assembly GCA_050173595.1 of Candidatus Berkiella sp. GTDB lineage: Bacteria > Pseudomonadota > Gammaproteobacteria > Berkiellales > Berkiellaceae > Berkiella. Next base: position 4,105 of record JBFXKR010000045.1, on the reverse strand, counting down.
CGTGATCGCCAACTTAATCCTAATCAACATCTAGGTGATAATGCCGAAAAGATTGTTATTGAAAGAGAAATGCAAGCAGATATCATTAGCCAACTATTGCGCTTTATAGCAACCAAACCGATTTAACATGAAGCTACCATTACCGTCACTTTCACAACACTTGGCAAAAAACTTAGCCAATATTTACTTACTTTACGGTAATGAGCATTTTCTCATACAAGAAAGTAGTCATGCTATTTGCTCGCGTATAAAAGAAATAGGTGAAGTTGAACATCTCATTATCACTGAGCCTGGCGAGCAGCTTTGCCAGCAGATAGAGCAGCGTTCCTTATTTGCACTTGCCAAAATTGTTGAAATTAAAATAGCCAAGCCCAATGCTGCTTTTATTAGCGCAATAACAACTATTTGCGAAATGGATTTAACCGATTGCTATATTATGATACAAATGCAATCACTCTCACGTGCACAACAACAAGCAAAATGGTTCACCTTACTTGAGAAAAAAGGAATTGTTATCGCTCACTGGCCATTGACTGGCAATCAATTCACACGCTGGGTAGATGATCGTCTTGCGCGAAATAAGATTAAACTTGAACCTGAACTTCGCATGCGCCTTCTTAATGATACAGAAGGTAATGCTTTAGCGGCAGCACAAGAAATCGATAGACTCCATTTGTTAAACGATACTGACTTACATTTTGGATCTCAGAGCCGATTTGAAGTCTCTGAGCTAATTGAGGCAGCCCTCTTAAAACAACCTGCGCGAGTAATTAAAATTGTCAGTTATCTAAAAAGTTCAAAAGAAGCATTGCCCTTGGTGATCTGGTCATTAGGGCAAACACTGCATGCGCTTAATCACTGCACCAATGCGCCAACTGGGGCACGTCCTACCACTTTGTTACAAGCTGGGATCCGCGCTCAATTGCATCCTCTTTACTTAAACGCCTTAAAAGATAGGCCAAATCAACACTGGCTTTCTTTACTTGTCTATTTATTCTGCGTGGATAAACAATTAAAATCTGGCGACTTAGCAAGCGCCTGGCGAACGGTGTTAGACCTTAGTTTACAAATGGCGAATTCGCCAGTTTTTTAACCCTTTGGCACAAAAATGTAAAAAATTTGACCCTAATACTGTTAACCTTTTGCGTCTAGGTATATAGTAAAAATATGGAAGGGATAATTTTAAGGGGGAATATGCAACATTTTTGATTCAATGCAAAGAAGGGGCGCGAGTATTGAAAACCAATAGAAGGCCAACTATGCATACAAAAGAGATCTTAAATTCTATTCTCAATGATCTTAGTGACTTAAAAGCCGTTAATGTAACTCCTCTAGATGTTCGTCAAATCACTTCAATAACAGACTACATGGTCATCGCTTCAGGCAACTCAAGCAGACATGTTCGTGCGATTGCGGATAACTTAATTCACAAAATGAAAGAACGCTCATTTTCACCTCTTAGCATAGAAGGTGATACTGAAGATGAATGGGTGTTAGTTGATTTTGGTGATGTTGTTGTCCATATCATGCAACCCAGAACCAGAGATTTTTATAATCTTGAAAAGTTATGGACCCACTGCAGTCACCACTTAAAAGCTTCAGCATAAACTGATATGCAGTGCTTAATTATTGCCGTTGGCACAAAAATGCCTACTTGGTGCACTCATGCATGCGAAGAATATTTAGCCCGAATACAGCATGCCATGAAATGCTCGCTTATCGAGATCCCAGCAGCCAAAAGGCATAAAAGTGGCAATGTGAGCCAATACAAAGAGGAGGAAGCGCAGAAGATTTTGCAAAAAATTAGCCCAAATCATCATGTTGTTGCTTTAGAGGTGACCGGCAGTGCTTGGTCAACACCGCAAGTTGCACATGCCTTATCCTCTTGGCAACAACTTGGTAAAGATTGTGTATTTTTGATTGGTGGACCAGATGGGCTATCTCAAAAGTGCTTAGAGCGCGCTAACCAAAAATGGTCGCTGTCGTGTTTAACATTTCCACATGCTTTAGCAAGAGTGGTGTTACTTGAACAGTTATACCGCGCATGGAGCATTTTATCCAATCATCCCTACCATCGGGAATGATGTACACTTTGGGCAGGCCCAAACCTGGGCCTACTTTGATTAATTGGTTTTCGCTTTATCGCTTTTAACTAAGTATTTGCCAACAATCGCCATATATTCTTTTTCATGCTTTTTGAGCAATATCTCACCGATTTGTTGCGTTTTAAGTTTTAGCTCAGGATCTGCTTTGATCAACTTAACGCCAACAGGACTTTCATAGAATTTAATTAAATCGCTCATGTCATCTAGAGAAAAATATTGAGAATATAAAATAGCGAGTTGCTTTATCGTTTCAGGAGAAAGAAATAACTCATAAAAAAATTGCTCTAAATCCGCAAGCATTTCTTTAGTCATCACTTGCTTCATTTTAGGATCGTTTTGCATTTCTTGTTTGAATTTACCAACAATCACTTGAGCTGCATTTTGAGCAAAATTGGTTGTTTTAGCCCATTTCAACACAAGCTGGGTATACACAGGACCTGGATCTTCGCCAATGCTTTGGACTGGCTTTTGCTCAGGTTGATTATTTTGCGCACCTTGAGCTTGAGCAAAAGCCAAGGTTTGGAAGCTTAACAAGGTGAACAGCAATATTTTTTGCAACCTTGAAAAAGAAAACAAACTAACATAATTTTTCATTGCCGCGCCCCAAAACCAAAGTGTGAAAGATGAGTTTTGTTAAAAAATTAACTAACGATAAAACAAAATGCCTTATTTCAAAAATATGCCAGAAAGTGTTTGCATACAATCTCTTTTCTCAGCAAATATAAAGTTATTAAACTATATATAAGAAATCTTAGGCTAAAACCTAGCTAAAGCCTTGAGCTCAGTTTTAGTTTACAAGATACTGTGGCAAATGAAATATAAACACCAGCATTTACATTCCAAAGTCCATGAGAAAAATCTCACCTCATCGCGCGCATTCGCTGGGGTTATTTTTATTGCGTTCATGATTGCAATTTTGCTGATTCGGGTAGCTTATTTGCAAATTACTGATCATCAAAAATATAAAACCCTTTCTAATAAAAACCAGCTGCGTCTTGTCCCAATAGCACCTGCTCGCGGCCTTATCTACGACAGAAACGGTAAACTACTTGCTAAGAATGTGCCTGCCTTTCATTTAGCTATTATTCCAGATGATATTGAGGACATGACAGCCACACTCGACGAAATCAATAAAATCATCCCCATCGATGAAGAGCACAGGCAATCCTTTTTAGATAAAGTACAAAGCAACCCCTCTCACCAACGCCAGCTGTTAAAAATTAAACTGAGCGAAGAAGAGGTCAGCCGGTTTGCAGTAAATCAATATCGCTTACCTGGGGTACTCTTGCTAGTCGATTTGATTCGAGATTACCCCTATAGCAACTTAATGGCACATGTCATTGGCTATGTCAGTGAGGCCAACAAAGAAGATTTATCCAAAATGGATAAAAAGCGATATGCCGGTACATACCAAATTGGCAAAACTGGGCTTGAGAAATTTTATGAAAATCAGCTACAGGGCATACCCGGTTATCAACAAATGGAAGCAGATGTCCTAGGCAGAGAGGTCCGATCGCTCTCCACCACTCCTGCAAGTCCTGGAGCCGATCTCCATCTGACCATTGATATCGAGTTACAGCGCATTGCCACTGAAGCTTTGGGTGATAATAAGGGCGCGATTGTGATGGTTGATCCTAACAATGGCGAAGTCCTTGCCCTTGCAAGCACACCCAGCTTTGATCCTAATCTTTTTGTGCGTGGCCTTGACAAGCGAACCTATACTTCCCTGCGACTAGCAACTGATCGCCCGTTATTTAACCGCGCTTTACAAGGACAGTATCCGCCAGGCTCAACCATCAAGCCCATTGTGGCTTTAGCAGGACTGAATTCACAAAAAGTGAGCCTCAATCAAAAAGTGTTTGATCCAGGCTGGTTTCAACTCAACGGTGCAGGCCGCTTTTATCGCGATTGGAATAAAAAAGGGCATGGCTGGACAGATCTTGAAAAGTCTATTCGAGAATCTTGTGATGTTTATTATTATTTGTTAGCAGAAAAATTAG
>JBFXKR010000044.1:0-8254 GCA_050173595.1 Candidatus Berkiella sp. | reverse complement strand
GATCTTCCCCCATCACGGTGTCCACTTTATTTTGATGAAGCCATTGTGCAAGTTTTTCACCATCAGTTGATTTTGTTGCTTCTATCGCTTTGGCAATAGCTTGCAAGGCAGCATAGGTATAAAGTGTGTAACCTTCTGGCTCAACACCTTGTTTGCGAAATGCTTCAAGTACAGTTTTACTTCGAGGATTATTGCGTGCATCTGTGCCAAAGGTCATATACACCCCGTCTACAATTTGAGGGCCACCTGCAGAGCTGACAAAATCTTCAGAAACAATACCATCGCCTGAAATAAAGGGCGCTTTAACATCTTGCTCGCGCATTTGTCGCAGTAAAGGACCCGCTTCGGTATGTAGACCTCCAAAATAAACGGCATCAGCGTTATCATCTTTTAACTTGGTAACCAACGCATTAAAGTTCTTTTCACCACGGGTTAATCCTTCATAGAGTACAACTTTAGAGCCGAGTTTTTCTAACTCTGCTTTCATGGCATCGGCTAATCCTTTGCCATAGGTATCTTTATCATGAATAACAGCGACGTGTTTTGCTTTTAGTTTGTCATGAATATAATTGGCAGCCACAACACCTTGTTGATCATCTCTACCACAGGTGCGAAACACGGTTTTAAGACCTCTATCAGTAATCTGAGGATTTGTTGAAGCAGGTGTTATCATGACGGTGTTAGCATCAGCATAAATTTGAGATGCGGGCATGGTGGACGAGGAGCAAAAATGCCCAATTACAGCACTGACATTATCATTATCAACGAGGCGATGCGCTACTGCGACGGCTTGTTTGGGCTCGCAAGCATCATCAGCTTTAATCAGTTCAATTTTATTGCCATTAATACCACCTTGTTTATTAATGTCCTCAACAGCTTGCTTGGCGCCATGCCACATCTGATCACCAAAAGCGGCATAAGGACCAGAAAGTGGGCCGGCGATACCAATTTTAATGGGATCGGCTAATAAAATTGTTGGGCATAATATTGTGGCAATCATTGTTGCTAAGGCTATTTTAGACACGAGACGCTCCTTGTCATGGCATGTTAAAAATTTTAGGTTAATTCATAAAAGGGATTGGGAAGCTTGACGCGGGCTTGCGCAAAGCCACCTTCTAAATCCGCCGTTTGATCACCTATATTGAGAATAATGTCATATCCTAAAGATGTGATATGTCGCCTTGTGGCAGTTTTAAAAGTTTGGGTGTCAAGATTATCTTGAGCTAGCGGCTTAAGAAAGATTTCTTCCCAAGCGGTGAATCCTGCATTTTTAAGATTTTGTGTGGTAGCCGCAAGAAACTCTGGGCTGTTAGGTCTTGAGCTTATGAAAAAGACAGCCACATTTTTATTTAAAGCATATTGGTAAAACTGCAACACTGGCAAAATAGGTTGTGCATTGGCTTGCATAAAGATAGCGCTAATGGCGGCGGTGTTGGTGGAAAAAGACAAACGCTCCATCGCGTGATAGTTACTAAGGCAAGTTTCATCAATATCTAAAACCACAGCCAAGCGATTTGTATTTTTTAGCTGCAGTTGTCTATCTAAATAATCTTGAGCCTCAGCAAGTTGTTTTTGAATTTCTTTGAAATAAGCACCGGACTCATAATATTGCTTTAGGGTATCGCTACCTTGAGCCAGAGATTTATCCACCTTGATTTTTGGCATCGATGGATTGAGTAATTCTTGGATGGTAGGCTTATTGTCATCAAGGCTTTGGGCATTTACGTTGGTGAATAGCATGGTTCCTAAAATGGCAGCCTTTTGTAGATAATTCAGCATAACATATCCTTTGTTTGATTTACCAACGTGGCAATTTCTGGAATGCGCGACGCCTTAAATCATGTAAAAGCACTAAAACAACCGAAAATATCAGTGGGATAAAAATGGTTTGCACAATGATATTTAGTAAAGTTGTGGTAGTGATGATATCCATTGTTTTTGATTGGATTTTAGTGAGCATTAAGATGGCGCTCAGTAAGACACTCATCGTAAAAATGATATTCAATAATAGGGGAACGCTAATAACGCAAGCGACATGCCACCATTGCCCCCAAACGAGACGATGGCTGAGTGTTAAGGTTTGTAATACATTTTGGTTATCGGTGATAACCAAAATGAATGAAAACATCAAAGAAATGGTGAGAATTAAACCAGGGATAATCAGCAACATGGTGCCGCTAAGCACGATTAAGCAATACAGCGCTAACAATAATAATAATGGGATCAGTTTAAACAACGCTTGTTGTATAGAGCTAACGAAATGACTTGGAACGTTATAACATATGCAATACAAGCGGAAAATGAGTCCACTTAAAATGGTAAATCCCCCAAGCCAAGAGATTGCCATTATCCATAACCAAATTTTATGGTGTCCGACGATATTGTTGCTCATGGAATACAATATGCTTAGGCTATAAGGGGCAATCATGAGTATTGCCGCTAAAAAGGAATAAGGAAGAGCGCTTGCAAATGAAAGCTTATAAAGGGAAAAACCTTGCTCTAGTACTTGTTGGCTATTTTGTGGCTCAGTTTTTAAAGTAAACATACTGATATTTAATCTCATCACTATTAGATCAGAAGTATTATTGTCTATTTTGAGGTTAGAATCATTAACGTTTTTATAGTTGATTTGCAAACTAAATAAGATTGTGTATGAAAGCATTAACGATTCAAGATCTCCATAAACGATATGCTAATGGCATTCATGCCGTCAAAGGGATTTCATTAGAGGTTGAAGCTGGCGAGTTTTTTGGGTTATTGGGTCCCAATGGGGCAGGTAAATCAACAACAATTGGTATTGTTTCCTCATTGATTAATAAATCCCAAGGCCAAATTCGTGTTTTTGATTGTGATGTTGATAAAGACCCTGAACTTGCCAAATCGTATATTGGGCTTGTGCCTCAAGAATTCAACTTTAATATGTTTGAACGCGTGATTGATATTTTGACACAGCAGGCAGGGTATTATGGGATCCCGCATGCTGTGGCAAAAGAAAGAGCTTACTATTATTTAAGTAAACTAGGATTACAAGATAAAGCCAAAGAGCCAGCCAGAAATTTATCTGGTGGTTTAAAAAGGCGACTCTTAATTATCAGAGGGCTTATCCATGAGCCTAAGTTGTTGATTTTGGATGAGCCAACAGCGGGGGTTGATATTGAGCTTCGTCGTTCAACATGGTCCTTTTTGCAAGAGCTCAATGCAAAGGGCATAACGATCATTTTGACAACACATTATCTGGAAGAAGCAGAAACCCTGTGCAAACGAATTGCCATTATTAATCACGGTGAGATCATACAAAACATGGGCGTAAAGCAGTTGCTTGCCACGTTGGCTCGCGAGACAATTGTGTTGGATATACAAAACGCTATTAAAGACATGCCAGATGTGAATGGTTTTGATTTTGTTAAAGTCGATGATTCTACCTTAGAGGTAAGCTTTCATCGGCAAACAAATTTAAATATTTTATTTGTGGAGCTTTTAAAACAAGGATTGATTGTTGTGAGCATGCGTAACAAAGCAAATCGTTTAGAAGAGCTCTTTTTAGATTTAGTAAAAGGCTAAGCGCATGAACAAAATAAACCAAGTGGCACTTTATACTTTGACGCGCAAAGAAATCACCCGCTTTTTTCGCATTTGGACACAAACACTACTTCCTTCACCAATTTCAATCGTGCTTTATTTTGTAATTTTCGGAAGTTTAATTGGGCCTAGAATTGGGGATATTCAAGGGTATAACTACATTGAGTATATCGCTCCGGGCCTTATCATGATGGCTGTTATTAATAATGCTTTTTCTAATGTTGTGGCCTCATTCTTTGGGGCAAAGTTTCAGAAAAACATAGAAGAGATGTATGTGGCTCCGATGTCAACTTGGGTGATATTGCTGGGATTCACGCTTGGGGGCGTTACAAGAGGATTTATTGTTGGAATCATTGTGACAGCGGTGGCGCTTTTTTTTACAAAGCTACACATTCACCATGTTGGTGTTGTGTTGTTGGTGGTGACTGCCTGTGCCATGTTATTTGCTTTAAGTGGTTTGATTAACGCTATTTTTTCAAGAAAATTCGATGATATTAATATTATTCCCACCTTTGTGTTAACACCTTTAACTTATTTGGGTGGGGTTTTTTATTCAACTAAGATGCTCTCGCCATTGTGGCAAAAGATTTCTTACTTTAACCCTATTTTGTACATGATCAATGCTTTTCGCTATGGCATGTTGGGCACATCTGATGTGCCGGTAATGATATCGTTAAGCATTATCATCCTCGCCAATGTGCTGTGCTTTTTGGTTGCTTGGTGGTTATTAACAACAGGCAGGGGAATCAAGTCCTAATCATAACGGTGTCAGTTGGTAAACTATAAAAATTCAATGGACTCGTTTATTATTTACTAAGTTGATATAATGGCACCCCTTCGGAGAGGTGTCAGAGTGGTCGATTGAGCACGCCTGGAAAGTGTGTGTACGTGATGAGCGTACCGAGGGTTCGAATCCCTCCCTCTCCGCCAATAAAAAAATACCCACGCAAGTGGGTTTTTTTTTATTGGCGAAGAAAGCAGGGATGAGAACCCTCGCGAGGGTCGACAAAAATGTAAGCGAAGCGATGCGGAGCATCCGCGCACATTTTTGGTCGCCGGAGCCTGCGACGGCGCCCGTAGGGGACGTAAGAGAGCGCAGCGAACCCATATCTCTCTTTCGTAAAGAGAGAGGCCGCTTTTAGCGGCGAGAGGGATTTACTTGTATTCTTCCTTTTTCAAGCGATACAACACATGCAACCCCAGGGGATGATCTGGGCCCAATCTTGGATGAATAAAGTTATCTTGCGGTGTGTGGTGCAAGCCAATTTTTTGCATCACACGCTGTGAGCGTACATTGGCAGGAACGGTAAAGGATGTTATTTCAGGTAGGTTAAATTCTCTGAAGGCTTTTTCAAGTACAATTTTAGCGCCCTCAGTGGCATAACCTTTGCCCCAAAAATCGGCATGTAATCGCCATCCAATTTCAACAGTGGGGGTAAAGTGAGCTTCAAACGAAGGAATGTTTAAACCAACATAGCCGATAAATTGAGAAGATTCCTTTTCTTCGCAAGCATAAAGACCAAACCCGTGTTTTGCAAAATGAGCCATAATGCTATCCATAAAGGCTTTTGATTCATCAGCCGTTAACAAGGAGGGCATATGCTCCATCACGCGAGGGTCTTGATTGATATGCACAAAAGGTGCAAGATCAGTTGGCTGCCATTCTCTTAAAATTAAGCGCTCGCTTTCAATAATTTTCATAAAATAGTCTCAAAATAAGTCAAGAGAAAATTCTATCAAACTAAAGTCATTTCACCAAGGATGGGGTAGGGTAGGATGTGAGCAAATTTCGTGAATGTTGACACCAATATCAGCGGCTACGGGGTCAAGCCAGGGTGATTTTTCAATGGCGATTAATCCATCTTTATACCCCGTTGCAATACGCTCATCAATAGATAGTTTAGAAAATTCAAAGTCTTTTGAAGAAAGCTCTGAATGCGGGGCAGTGTATAAAAAGCGTACAAAATGCATCACAGTATCAATGCATTCATTTTCATAGATCTTTTTAACTTTAGGTGAGTTTTGCAGCTCTTGAGGCATCTGCTTATAAAGATAATGAATTTCGCGTCGTAGCCTTATAATTTCAAAAAATGCTTCTAAATGCATTCTATCTTGGCTTGAATACATAATATCTTTATAGCGTTTCATGACATCGTCTAATGTTTTTGGATTTAAACCAAATGAATCAAATAAATTAGCCATAAAGCATAAGGTGTTAACATGATGCGAGTCGTTAATGATTGCTTGCACGGGTGTGTTGCTTAAAACGCCACCATCCCAAAAATATTCATCGTTAATTTTTACCGCTGCAAAAGCAGGAGGCAGTGCGCAGCTTGCTAATACGTGATCGGGCGTTAAGTGTTGTACATTAGTATCAAAATAAACCGCTTTGCCTTTTTGCACCTCTACGGCGCCGATAGTAAAGCGGATTTTGCCGCTATTGAGCAGATCCCAATCAACTAAATTTTCAAGCGTTTTTCGCAAAGGGGTTGCCACATAAAAACTAATGGTATCAGCCGATCCATTGGTTTCAAGCAGTGGGTTTTTAACTCTGGGGCTAAACATGCCAGGTTGGCCAAATAATAAACTGGATTGCGCACTCACAAAATTATACCATTGTCGTGCTTTTTCATCGTGTGGTGTAAAGCCTGGGATCACCACTCGCGAGATAAGATCCCAAAACTCTTCTAAACGCCCTAAACGGTTAGCAGGTTCATTACCGGCAATGATGGCTGCATTGATAGAGCCAATGGATGTGCCAATCACCCAATCAGGATGATATTCGTTTTCAGATAATGCTTTAAAAATACCTAATTGATAGGCGCCCAATGCACCGCCACCTTGAAACACAAAAGCAATGCGCTCAATGGATCTTTTACTTGCTTTGACTTTATTTTTCATGTGCTGCGTATCTTTCCAGGGCTCTTTAAAATAGTCCTTATTATTGATCGGCCAAACAGCACAATTCTTGAATAAGGTTTTATTCAAGCGTTCTGGAGAATTTCCAAGTGGCAATACCTAAGGTAAAAATTGCAATGACTAGCATGGGCCAGATATTCATCAACACCTCTATTGTACCCATATTTTTGAGAAAAACGCCTTTAATGATCACAAAGAGATGGGTTATCGGAATGAGCCATGAAACAGGTTGTAACCAGATTGGCATATTTTCAATGGGGGTTGCAAAACCAGACAGTAACATGGTTGGCATGATAAATACGAATGTGCCTAAGGTAGCCTGCTGTTGCGTTTGGCATAGTGATGAAATAAATAATCCTACGCCAATAATTGATATTACAAAAACGATCATGCTTAAATAAAATAGCAAAAAAGATCCATGAAAGGGGATTTGATAAATAGCCATGGCTAAAATCATGATAAGAGTACTCTCTGCAAGACCAATAATCAAAGCCGGTACCATTTTGCCAATTAATATTTCCCAAGGATGCAACGGTGATACCAACAATTGATCAAAAGTCCCCATTTCCCTTTCACGGGCAACAGATAATGCGGTAACAATAAGTCCAATCACCATACTTAAAATCCCAACTAATTGCGGAACAGTGTAATATAGATAATCTAAGTTTGGGTTAAACCAACTACGAAAATCAATTTTAACACTGGGTGCTTGGATTTTTTGATTTTGCTGAATATCTTGATTAAAATTTTGAATAATGCGTTGCACGTAACCTTGTACAATTTGTGAAGAATTAGATTTACGTCCATCAAGTATCAATTGTATATCAGGTGATAGTCCTTGAGCTATTAGCTTTGAAAAATCTGGTTGAATATAAATAGCAACTATCGCTTTTTGATCATCAATCATTTTTTGCAGCTTTTTGTTGGTGTTTACTTCATAAACATCTTTAAAATAGGGTGAGCCTTTGATGCGCTGAATCAATTCATTGCTATACCAACCACCATCTTGATTAAGATAAGCAATTGAGATATTTCGAACCTCAAGCGTTGCAGCATTTGCAAATAAAATGAGTTGCATGAGCGGTGGCATGATTAGAACAATTCTTGCCTTTTTATCTTTTAAAATGGCAAGCAACTCTTTAATGACTAAGGCTTTGATACGATACAACCACATTATTCTAAACTCTTTTTGCTTTTTTTGGTTACTAAGAATAAAAAGAAACCAGCAATGGCTAGCATTGCCAATAAATTGGGCAGTATTTCAGACCAAATCACTCCAGCAAGAAAACTGGTTTGAATAATAGATACAAAATATCGCGCAGGGAGCAAATAAGTCACAGCTCGAATAGGTCCAGGCATTGATTGAATTTCATACAAAAAGCCAGATAACATATAAGCTGGTAAAAAGGCAGCATTAATGGCTGCTTGACTTGCAACAAATTGGTTTTTAGATAAGGTTGAGATAAGTAAGCCTTGACTCAAGCCAGCCAATAAGAAAATGCCAGTTGCGAAGGCTAATAACAGAATTGAGCCAACAAAAGGAACATTAAAAATAAAAACACTAATACCAACACATAAAATCATTGAGCACATACCAAGCATAAAGTAGGGTGTGACTTTCCCAATAATCAGCTCGCTAATATGAATAGGGGTTGAAAGCATCGCCTCCATTGTTCCCCTTTCCCATTCTCTAGCCACAACAAGTGCTGTGAGCAATGTGCCAATCAATGCCATGATGATTGCAATAGAACCTGGA
>JBFXKR010000043.1:0-8280 GCA_050173595.1 Candidatus Berkiella sp. | reverse complement strand
TGCGGATTACATTACCGTAAATTTATCATCTCCTAACACGCCTGGTTTAAAATCACTACAGCACGGGGAGCAACTACAAAACATTTTATCGCCATTGGTCGAGCGAAGAAATCAATTGGCAGATAATGCTCAAAAGCAGGTGCCTATTGTTGTTAAAATCTCACCTGATCTCACTACTGATGAAATCAAACATATTATCGATAAGCTATTAGCCTTAAAGATTGATGGTGTGATTGCAACCAATACGACGATTTCTCGACCTGCCTATTTAAAAGGAAATGCCAAGCAAGAAGAGGGTGGTTTGAGTGGAGAGCCTGTCTTTGAGCCATCTACTCAAGTTGTGAAAACCATCTATCAGCATGTGGGTGATGCGTTGCCAATCATTGCTGCCGGTGGTGTTTCAAACATTGCACAAGCTAAAGCAAAACTTGCTGCTGGCGCCAAGCTGGTGCAGATCTATACTGGCTTGATTTACGAAGGTCCTCAATTAGTTCGACGTATTGTCGAGAAATTATAACAGCCTTCCTGAACATTATTTAGATTTATAAGCTAAAATTATGCATTAATGCATTCGAAATTGCTTGCCTTTTGTTGCTGTTTCTTTTCATAATTGCGCCACATTTTTTCATGGATGAATAATGGTTATGAAAGGATCAAGTCTAATAGAAATTTTAGTCGCAATGGTAATCTTTAGTACAGCATTACTTGGCGCAGGGTTTTTAACCTTACAAAGCTTTAAAGTGGCACATGACGGTATGAAGTTGACGCGGTATGTTTTACGACAGCCCGATGACATTAAAGCGCCTATTTAAATAGCATTCATTACAATTTGGATAAATCCAAACAAATTTGATGAAGGTCTATTGAATGCTATCTAGATTAAAAGGGATCTCATTAGTTGAGCTAATGATTAGCATGGCGCTTGGTATAATCTTATCAGGGGCATGCATTCAAACATTCCTCACAATGAAGCAGCTTTTTATCAAACTCAACGCCATTGCTCGAATTCAAGAAAACGCACGAGCCATTAGTGTTGTGATGGGGGAATCGCTTGAGTCAGCTGGTGCTTTAGGATGTAATGCTTTTGAGCATAATCATGTTATTTATTATGAAGGTTTTAACCCTAAATCAATGTTGCTATTACCACGTTCTCGAGTGCTAGGGGTTGATTTAGCTTCAATGGAGCAAGAATCCGTTTTGTCAAAACGAATATTGGCACGTATCAAGCCTGAAAATGACATTATTGCAATTAAAACCGTACAAAACTGGCAACATGTTGAAAAAGTGGATGCCAAAGAACATCAGATTGTACTTGATGGTTTTGTTAAAATTCCAAAAGATAGAATAATTTGTTTATCAGATTGTGCAAAGAGTGTTTGTATGAGGATAAAAGAAGTTCAGCATCGTGCCTCGAAAACAATTATTAGATTAAACTCTCAATCAAACTTTTTTGAAAGATTTGTTTTTTCAAAAAATGTGTTATATGGGGAGCTTGCGATACAAGTATTCTACATTGGGCGCACTAACCGTACGAGTATAAGTGGTAACCCCATTGATGCACTGTATATGACAGATATCAATGGCAGAACGTTAGAATTAGTAGAAGGCCTAGAAAAAATGAAGATTGAATATGGCGTATCAGATGGCAATACATTGCACTATGTGAATCAAGATGCAGTGAAAGATTGGTTATCAGTGAGAAAGTGTCGTGTCACCTTATTATTAAATTCCATTGAAGATACTTTGCACTTAAATCAAGACGCAGCTAAGGAAAATCGTTTACAACAGTGGTGGCAATTTGAATGGCAGATCAAAAGCTACGCATAACATCTATTTCATATAAAAAATCAGGTGGCGCTGTTTTAATGATGGTGCTGATTTTTTGTTTAATTGCCACCATTATCACCCAAAGTGCTTTTGAAATTGGCTTGTTGCAAATAAAAATGGCAAATAATTTTAAAGAGCACAATGATATCAAATTAAAAGCGCAAGTATCACTTGATGCGCTTGAAAATGAAATTGATAACTGGCCATTACCAAAATTCCACAATATAAAATGGTTACAATTTGTACCAGACACATTGGCTTATTCGCAAACGCAAGGTGTCCATTATTATCAAATCACATCAGCACACAAGACGCCCTATGGTGATAACTTAAAGCTTATTTCTACTTTTTGCGCAAGAAGCATGGATGATAAGCAAGAACTTTTACTCAACGATCAAAAGCTAAAATATATTAACAATAAGTATTGTTCGCAGGATATTATCGATCTGGGTGTTCTTGAAACTAATTCAGAATCTGATCTATTAGTTGTTGCTTATGATGTGCCAAACAAAAAGAGATCATCAATTGCATTTGTACGGTTTCCCCAAGAAGAAACAATCAAAATTATCGAGCTTCATGATAAAATATCCTCTAAATTACTTTTTGTTGATTCAACATCAACTAATAAAGCCGATTTCATCTTTTTTGGGACACACACAGGCGCGTTATTTTCTATTGATATGCGTTCACCTTTGAGTACAAAATGGCCTTTAGTAAGTTTTAAAGATTTATTTGAAGGTAAATTGATAGGAAACCTATTGGTTAGCCATCATTTGGATGGTATGGGTTTGTTGTTGTATTGTTTGGTTGAAAATCAAAAGCACGAAACTTCAGTACATACCTTTTTAAAAACCCAAAATGAAGTAAAACTTCAATATACTTTAGCACAGCAAAAAATTGGACAACCCTTGATTTGGCATGGCTTTTTGCTAGCACCTATTAATGATGTGACACTAGGTGTATATGATGCTTTTACAGGAGAAACGCTCAAATTAATCGAGCTTACAGAGGTGACATCGCATAGCATTCCTCAAAAAGAGTTGATGTTTCCTCAAGTTGTGATTTCTCATCCATTAGATAAAGCACCCCAGGTGATAGTCCAAACCACAAAAGCGACAAAAATCTGTGAGGCACCAATTTTAACAAGCAGACTAGGAAGAAAAACTTGGACAATCAAATAGTTGAATGAATTTCCTAGTAATTTTGCTTTAAGAACAAAATTACTAGGAAAATAGATTAAAATTCAGGTTTTTTGGGAGGGGTGTATTTTTCGTAATGATGTTGTGCTTCACGATTTTCACCATCATATTCATTACGCAATTGCCTTTGCAATTCATTCCTTTGGTCGTTGCTAAGTCTAGCTAAGAGGGCTTGTTTTTGTTCATAAGTTAAGCGCTTATAATTTACAAGTATCAGTTTGTCGGAATCAGCTGAAGGTCGAGCACCGTTTGTAGACATAATATCTCACAAGTTAGAAAGTAAATATGTAAAAAAAAGATATTAGCATAGCTAGCAACCATTGTTAAGGTTATTGCTTTTGTAAATTCAATTTCTTTAGGTTTGAACTTCTGTTGTCGTATTCATTATGTCGCTAAAATCTACAGTTCTAAAAGCATCAGGTTGGGTAATTTCATTTGTCTGAAGAGCTTGGAAAATTCTTAAGAATTCTAAAGTGACTTTATGATTTCTAGCAAAATGGATCATAGGCAGTGTCGCATCATGGGATTCTTTAATTTTGATAGAGGAAGTCAGGAAAGTGGAAATAATGGGTAAACCTTCATTGGAGAGCTCTTCAACCAAGCGTTTAGGTAGCGCTGCACTGGGTTGAAATTGGTTTACTATCACGCCCTCTACACGCAATTTGGCGTTATATTTTTCGCGAATGTCGGTAACCCCCCTGAAAAGGTGATAAATGGCATTGCGAGAAAAGAGATCACAGTCAAAAGGAATTAAGCAGGTATCTGTGGCAATTAATGCTGACTGAGTAAAATAATTCATAGCCGGCGGCGTATCGATAAAAATATTGTCAAAATGGTCTAATTTATCAAACAAGCTTCTTAGTTTATAAACCTTGTGACGATTCTCCAATCGGTTTAAGAGAGGCTCTAAACTAGGTGATGCTGGGAGAATGTAGAGGTTTTTAAAAGAAGTTGCATGCACATATTGATTGGCTTGACTTGCCATAAACTTAAAATTTAATACATCTTCAAAATAGTTTGCGACGGTTGGCAAAAAATTGCTCGCATTGCGGCCCAGGAGGTATTGGGTAGAGTTTGATTGCGGATCAAGATCGACAACCAGGGTTCTTAAACCTTTATCTGCGCTGATGGCAGCAAGGTTACAAGTAATGGTAGATTTACCGACGCCACCCTTTTGGTTAAATATGACCCGACGCATGATGCCTCCCTGCATTAACTAATCTACTAACTTAGTGTGTGATATTAATAGTTATTAGGTTATGATGCCACACTCATTCGCATTCAACTATAGCATGATAGGATATGTCCGCTATTCGCTTTGTTGGGTAAAGCAAGATGCTGTGCCTTTTTTGAAAATAGAGGGTAAAAAGTGCCCCAGATTAAAAGGCAAACGGGACTTAGTCACTTAGATAATGATATAATTTTGGCATACAAACGTGTAGGCACTCATAAATGGCAGATATTGATAAATTTACTGCAGCAATTCCTCTTACGGTAAAGAGAATCCCTTTAGAAACGGTGGTGATCCATTTTGCCGGTGATTCTGGCGATGGTATGCAATTAGCTGGCATGCAATTTACGCAAGCAAGCGCGGCGCTAGGTAATGATGTTAGAACCTACCCTGATTTTCCTGCGGAGATACGAGCGCCTCAAGGAACAATACCGGGTGTTTCTGGATTTCAGTTGAGTTTTTCAACTCGAGATATCCACACGCCAGGGGATAATTATGATGTGCTTATTGCGATGAACCCGGCAGCCCTTAAGGTGACACAAAGTACACTGAAGCACGGCGGGATATTAATTGTTGATGAAGACAAATTTAACGACAAAGAATTTAAAAAAGCAGGGCTAACCGAAAACCCTTTAGAGTCAGATAGCATGAGTGCTTATCGGGTTATTCGTTTGCCCATGACATCGCTTACCTTAAAAGCACTGGAGTCCATTCAGATCTCGCGCTCAAGTGCCAGAAAGTGCAAAAACATGTTTGCCTTAGGGGTGGTGTATTGGTTGTATCATCGTCATTTGGAAGATACTAACCATTGGATAGCTGAGCGTTTTAAAGATGAGCAAACAATTGCCACTGCCAATATGACAGCGCTGCGTGCGGGTTATGATTATGCCATTACCACGGAATTGTTTGCTGAGCACTATACGGTTAAAGCAGCACAGTTACCAAAAGGTACCTATCGTCAAATCACGGGTAACCAAGCCTTAGCATGGGGCTGTATTGCCGCGAGTTATCAATCAGGCAAGCCCATGGTTGTCAGTGGGTATCCCATTACCCCGGCTTCTGATATTTTGCACTTACTTGCTAAGTTCACCCATTTTGGTATTAAAACATTTCAAGCAGAAGATGAAATTGCAGCAATGGGCGCAAGCCTCGGCGCGGCATACGGTGGTGCTTTAGCATTAACCACTACCAGCGGCCCAGGCATGGATTTAAAAAGCGAAGCCTTAGGCTTAGCTGTCATGACAGAATTACCTTTAGTGGTTGTTGATGTACAACGAGCAGGCCCATCAACAGGCATGCCAACCAAAGTAGAGCAGTCAGATCTTTTAAGCGCCATGTATGGGCGCCATGGCGAATGCCCAATCCCAGTGTTAGCACCCAGCACACCCGGTGATTGCTTTGATACGGTATTAGAAGCTTTTCGAATAGCGACGAAGTACATGACGCCGGTTATTTTATTAAGTGATGCTTATTTAGCAAATAGTGCCCAACCTTGGAAAATTCCTGAACTTGAAAAACTGCCAAAATTTGATGTTCACTATCATCAAGAAAAAGAAGGCTTTATGCCTTATGCGCGCGACCCACAAACGCTATCAAGGCCATGGGCAATTCCAGGAACCAAAGGCTTGGAGCATCGCATTGGTGGATTAGAAAAGCAGCATGAAACCGGTAATATCAGCTACGATGCGCAAAACCATGAAAAAATGGTCACTACCAGAGCTGCGAAAATTAAAGGTATTGCTAATGATTTGCCTAAACTTGAAGTTTTAGGTGAGACTAAAGGAAAGGTGTTAGTCATCGGATGGGGTGGAACCTATGGCGCCATTCGTACAGCCGTTGAAGCCCTTCAATCACAACATCAAATCAGTGCTGTTCATTTAAAATATTTGTATCCTTTACAAAATGACTTGGCAGCGTTGATGAAATCTTTTGAGAAAGTCGTTGTGGTAGAGTTAAACACCGGACAATTATGCCAGATTTTGCGTGCGCAATTTTTAATTGATGCAAAAAGTATTAGCAAAGTGCAAGGTAAGCCATTTGGTGTTGCAGATCTAATTGCCCGCCTTGAGCCTTTTTTGGAGAAATAAATGTCGATTGCCCTTGAACACAATGAAGATAATGAGCCACTTAGCAGAGAATCATTTGTGAGTGATCAAGAAGTACGTTGGTGCCCAGGTTGTGGTGATTATGCCATTTTAGCAAGCGTGCAAAAAGTGTTGCCAGAGCTGGGTGTTAAAAAAGAAAACACCGTTTTTATTTCAGGCATTGGGTGCTCAAGTCGTTTTCCTTATTATATGAACACCTATGGTTTTCATACCATTCATGGACGTGCACCAACCGTTGCCACAGGATTAAAATTAGCACGACCAGAATTGTCAGTATGGGTCATTACGGGTGATGGTGATGGATTAAGCATCGGAACCAACCATTTATTACATTTGATGCGCAGAAATGTCGATGTTACTATCTTGTTATTTAACAACCGTATTTATGGTTTAACTAAAGGTCAATATTCTCCAACATCTGAAAAGGGAAAAAAGACCAAAACCACACCAGCAGGTTCAATTGATCATCCTTTTGATCCTGTGCACTTAGCACTTGCGGCAGGTTGTAGTTTTGTGGCAAGAAGTATTGATGTAGATAGTAAGCACTTGCAATGGGTACTCAAAGAAGCTGCCATGCATAAAGGTACTTCATTTGTTGAAATATATCAAAATTGCAATGTTTTTAATGATGGTGCATTTACCTCTATCAGTGACCGAAGTGTGCGTGCGAACAATACGGTGACATTGGAGCCAGGTAGTCCAGCTATTTTTGGTCAGGATAATGAAAAAGGCCTAAGTTTTAAAAACGGTGAATTTGAAATTATTTC
The DNA here is from genome assembly GCA_050173595.1 of Candidatus Berkiella sp. Taxonomy (GTDB): domain Bacteria; phylum Pseudomonadota; class Gammaproteobacteria; order Berkiellales; family Berkiellaceae; genus Berkiella. The sequence goes on along the minus strand of JBFXKR010000043.1, from coordinate 1,151 downwards.
GATGCAACAGCCTGATAGCCAATCACAAGTTTACATACATCAAAATGAAGCATCCATTGCCATGTCAATTAAATTAAATGAATTGTCTCATCCAGAATTTCCTGTAGCAACGGGGATTTTCAGAGCTATTTCAAGACCAATTTATGAAGAAGAAGTTGCGCAGCAAGTATCTGCCTCAAAAGCAAAGAACCCAAATGCATCATTAGAAGCGCTTTTGCATTCTGGTAAAACTTGGAGTATTTAAGGCACTATGCCCTATTAAACAAGATAGTGCTTACCAAAAATGGTACAGGTGACGGTATTACCTTTTTCTGAAAAGGTGACATGATCAAAACAAAGCTCTTTTACCATCATAAGGCCTCGGCCATGCATGCCACTGTGAGATTGATTGTAATTGCCAAAATACTCACGCCAAATAAAACCGTCCCCTTGATCGGTAACTTGTAGCACCAGGCGATCTGGAAGAATATCAAGGCTCACAGTTACTTCTTTATTTTCGTGGGCACTGTTGGTAAGTCGATTATAAATTTCCTGTTCCCAGGTGTGTGTTGCCTTAAGCTTTGCTTTTAATTGATGCCCAATTCCCAAATTGCCATGTTCGATTGCATTTATAAAAAGCTCATTAAGGCCCAATTCTACTTTTTTCTGGCAATCTTTTGGATATAAACTAGATAGATAAACAGCCAATTGAGAACCTTCTTCTAACGTTTTAAACGAATAGTGGTAATTATGCTGTAATTGAGGGAAATTAAGCGCAGGAAGCATTAAAGGCGCTTTTATTTGCCTATCATTTCTAGATACGGTTTTAATCCAATTACTTTTAGACAAACGAGTGCCTGCAAAATTAGGGATTGTCTTGTAAATATAGCATCTATAGATGAGTAAATTTATCAGTTGTAAAACTTTACAGGCGGATAAGATTTTATCAAGCTTTATTAGGAATGGGCTTCATCAACAAAGCGAAAGCAGGGGGGTAACCTAAGCGTTGGCGATAAATGCCTGTAAAGGTGAGTACATTTTTGACATATTCTCGTGTTTCTCTGTAGGGAATCGTTTCAATCCATATGTCAGCTTCTTGCGTAGATGGTGGCAACCATTGCAATGTGCGCGTAGGGCCGGCATTGTAAGAAGCAGTGGCAAGCACGGTATGG
>JBFXKR010000042.1:0-8284 GCA_050173595.1 Candidatus Berkiella sp. | reverse complement strand
TCTTCATTTGTTGAATCCAATCGTCCAAATTGAATATTCTCATGTAAACTTCGGTGAAATAATGATGGATCTTGCGGGATCATTCCTATATTTTCACGCAAACTATCTTGTGTGACCCTCTTAATATCTTGGCTATCAATCAGAATTCTTCCTTGGTTAACATCAAAAAGCCTTAGTATCAAATTAACAAATGTAGTTTTCCCGCCACCAGAATGACCAACTAATCCCACTTTTTGTCCAGATAAAATGGTGACCGTCTTATTTTCAAATAATGCCTCTGCATTTGGGTATTGAAACTGAACGTTGTCAAATACAATCTGCCCTTGTGTTACTTTAAGTGCTGTAGCATTAGGAAGATCATCAATTTCATGAGGTTCAACAATGATATTAAGTGCTTGGCGACAGTTTCCCACTTCTTTGGAAAACCTTAAGATCTGTTCGCCCATATTGAAAATATCACCGGAAATGCTAAATGCTATAGTTATTATTAGCGCAAAGTCACCTACCGTCACCAATTCATGTAATCTACCATAAATCAATCCTGTGAGCATGGCTGCAAGCAAAGTTGCAATCCAAATCCCTTGTATGGAATAAGCTTTTAATAAATACCACAAAAGTGCCCTGTCTTTCGCCATCAAATTATTGATGGATTGGAAAACCACATTTTCTTCATATTTGCGGTTTGCAAACAATTTGGTACTCATGATATTAACTATGCTATCAACTAATTTTCCACTCATCGCGTTGCCAGCTTCACTTAATGCATAAGAAAGCTTTTCGGACTTCTCAGCCATTAAATAAGATGTTCCTACATAAGCAAGTGCCCAAATAAATAACATCCAACCAAAAAATGGGTGTACTAGATATAACACGATTGATGAAATCACGACTGAAAGTGATCGTGGCATCAGATTATGGGTAAATATTTGGATTAAGGATTCCACCCCGCCTAATAAGTCAAATATCTTTTTTGACAAGCTTCCTGAGAAATGTTCACTGAAATAATGATAAGAGTGTTGAACCAAGTAATGATACATGGTTCCTGCAATATCTGATTTTATCTTCGGATAGAATTTCAATTGCGCATAGCGATGTAAGCTATAAACAACATTCAGCATCAAATTAACGCAAACATAGATAATAGCTGGCACTAATAATGTTGCCAAAATTAAATTAGCCTTGCCGCTTGTTGATGCCGCACCATTCACAATCATTTTTAATAAATAAGCATTAATTGGGGTAAGACATGCCTCAAAAAGAATGAAAATTATAAAAGTCATCAACGACCAAGGATGCCTTTTTAAAAACATTCTTATAAATGGCCCAAGCCTTTTAGGAATTGCTTTGCCTTCAGCTACTACTTGTGTTTTAGCCAGATCAATACTCATAATCATATCTCAATATTAAATTTTTTAATTAAAATCTATTTTCTACTCAAGAAACAATTTTAAGCCCTCATGGGATGGAACAAATCCCAACTGCTTATAAAATTCCAACGCTTCAGGACGCTTTTTATCCGTTGTTAATTGTACAAGATGACAACCGTCTTCTTTCGATTTCGCAATTGCCCAATTTAGCATGATTTTTCCAACCCCTTTACCACGATATTTGCTGTCGATCCGAACTCCTTCAATTAGCGCACGCTTTCCACCTTGATAAGTTAAATAAGTAATATAGGTAAGCTGTAAGCAGCCCACAATATTATCTCCAATTTCTGCAACAATTAATAAGTTATTCCTATCGGAATCAATAGCTTCAAAAGCTGAATAATATGCTTTCGGTAATGGATCTTCATATTGTTCTCGCTTTTTACCCAAATCATCATCAGCTAAAAGACGAACGATCTCACTTACATCTTCACGCGTAGCTAGTCGTATATTCATTGTCATTTTTGAAAGTCACTTTGTACCATATTTATGATATCATCCAGCTTAATGCCAGCTAAGCTCTTATCTAAATCAATATGATTGTGCTGAGTAACCCCAAGCATATCACTAAAAGCTTTATCACATGTACAATCAATGGGTAGTATGTAATACATTTCTTGAAGTTCGCTGTTTATCATATTATTCATATGTGCAGTACCTACAATTAGGACTGAGCCCTCTTTTACGGCCTTTACATCAATAATCCAACTTGCTTCACGAACCGGTATACCAAAGGCATCAAGCGGGATTTCATAGTAAGGATATCGAGATAAAATATTATTATAATGGAGCTTTCCTTCAAGATCTTTGACTTGAATACTAAGTTCCTTTTCAGCAAAGGATAATAAGCATAGCATTTCTTCAACTAGCGGATCTCCGCCCCATTTCTTATGATATATATTAATAGTCTCAGCTAATAAATGATTTATGCCCATTCTGTGTGCAGCAATTAAAGTAATTACATGTAAAAGAAATGACCCTTTTGATCCATGCACTTCTGAAAGAACAATGAGCAGTGGTTTTTTTTGTTTTGCTGCCTCTACTAAAGCAGCTTCAATTAAATGTGAGATCCTCTGGCTTATTTTTTCAATGGAATCAGCATCTAGTGACGGCTGAAATAACTGATAATAATCCTTCTTAACTGCATTATATAACCCTTCATCAATCTCTTTATGTTTATAATTACTCTCTATGAATGAAGGAATTTCATCATATGCTATTTTTGTAAATGTACCATCCTCATTTAACACAAAAAGCAAAGGGTTTTGGAATTTCAATGTAATTAACGAATGAATTCGTTGTTTAGTGGGACTACTATTTAAATATCTAAATGCAGTCACTAAATCAGGCTCAACAAATTTAAATGCATCAAATATTCCAACATGAATATGCATTTGCCGTTCATACAAGTCAAACTCCTCTTGAGTTTGATTGTGTAGCTTTTCATCAGTTTTGATGACTTGTATATCATATTTTCCAGTTATATTTAAACGTATCCTAATATTTTGAGATCTGCTCACAAATTCTTCTGAGCAAAGATCTGATATTACTATTGTTTTAGCAGCAATAAATAAGCTCTTTAGTTCATTTACATCATGTTCGTTCTTGGATTCAAACAATGGCATAAATTCTCTGGACAATTTGAGTCGTTTGATCAATACATCTTCGATTTGATTCCAACAATCTTGGACCAGCACCTTATTATTAGCATATGGCTCGTTCCTTGTCTTTAAAAAGGAAAGCGTCACATTTTCAACTAGAAATAACAAAATCATTAATTTTTTAATCTGTTTGTTACTTGATAACTGCTCTATTTCATTTTTTGTCAAATCACGCGCAATATTTGATTTATCAGCAACATTGTGCATGAAATCATCAATTAAATTATTTATCTCTTGGTCATATTTTGCTGCTATAGCAAGTGATTTTATTCTTGCAAGATCTTTTACTTGAAGCTGAAACATTTTTTTCTATCCTCTTTCTTGAGAATCATCAAATGATCTTTGACCAATATGCTGAGAAGGACAATCCAGGCTAGTTGCAGCTTTGTCAAAAGAAACCATCCTGGTTTTTTCTTGCCCATTAACAAAGCAATTAAAAATTTTGCCTTCTTTATCTAAATGTATGCTAACTTGCTTACCCAGGTGGTTCTCAAAATCATGGCTCATTGCAACAAGTTTAGTCTGATTCTTCTTCCCTACACTAAGCATCTTGCGATTATCACTTAAGTTTACCATCCCCTGTACGATCCCTTTGACTTGTTCAAAGGCTCGAGCAAAAGAGAATACTCTATCAGGAAATTGCTTGTTCAATTGTTTTATTTCTAGCCTTTCTCTAGCCAACTGTTGCTCTGAAATTTTTAGCTTATTTAAACTGGCCTCACGCATGTTTCTAGGCTCAATCCATCTTGCCTGAGCAAAATCCACTGCCATTGATTTCGATCGCTCACGACTCAGCGTTTTGTACAGCACTTCTTCATTTTTAAAATCCTTGTGATGTGCAAACAAAGCCAAACTTTCTCGATGTCGCGTGCACGCGACATAGGTTAAATGCCGATCAAAATGTTTCGATGCCAACACATAAGTCTTATCAACTGTTACACCCTGCGCTTTATGGATTGTTGCTGCATACCCATGATCCAGATTTTGATAGCTTCGAATATCGAAATTGACACATTTATTATCTTTGGATTCTAACTTAATGTTAAATTGGTGTTTGCCAATTGATTCAATTGTACCCAACGAACCATTCTTAACCCCAAGGGTCTTATCATTTTTGAGAAAATAGACTTTATCTCCTATCGCAAAATGTCGTTCACCCTTTGCTACTGTAAAGCTCTCCCCTCTCTCGATTTCGCCCGCAGCAATTCGCACCTCCCTAGCCTGCTCATTGAGCGATTTAACGCTCTCATTGGTATAAGCCAACATCAGTTGCGATTTGCCCTCAAGTCGATCTGCTGCCCAGGCTTCTAACATTAATCGTTCTGCAACCTTTTCATCTACCGCATGGCTATGGATTGCGCCCATAGCTTTATATCGCTCTAAGGCTTTTGTTGTGTTCCCTGTTGCAAATTCATAGGTTGCTTTACGCATTTCAGGGGAATGCTGCCGCATCACATCTGTTAAAGAAGCTTGCCCAAATCTTTCAGCCAGCGCTCTTGACGGCGCACCTGCTTCAATTGCCCCTAGTTGCTCCGTATCATGAACCAGAATAACCTTAGCACCAGTATCATTTGCATAACGCAATATCCTCTCAAGCTTTTGTGTACCTAACATGCCTGCTTCATCAATCACCAAGATATCTTGCTTTGTTAGCCCTTCCCTAACCTGTTCCCATTGCAGTAACCGTGAATCCACCGTCATGCTGGGGATCCCTGCCCCCTCTTGTAGGCCTTGAGCTGCTATCCCACTTAAACATATCCCCGAAACCTTACATCCTGATCCTTCAAAAGCTTCTTTTACAGCCCCCATTAAGTAACTCTTACCAGTTCCCGCCAAACCAGAAACGATTTTTAAATCACCCGCATTGATAACATGAGAAAAGGCCTGTCGTTGAGATTCACTTAAGGATTTGCCACTCAACGCTTGGTTTGCAGCCTTTAGATCAACTTGATGTGCTCTTTTAGCATCTAGCTCATAAGCTTGGTTAATCATTTCATGCTCAAGTGTAATCATTTTGATGGTGCTATAAACCGTTTTTCCATACTCATTTTCACCCAAAGTCACAATTTGCTTTGAGCTTTTAATAGCGGATAAAACATCTTGGTACTGATTTAAATCAGCACTATATTGATTTGCTAGTTTTGCAATATCGTAATCATTAAATACGGCTTGTTGCTGGGTGAGTTTTTCAATTGCCGAAGATGGATCTTTGATTAAACGCTCCCCATTAGCACGAATGATTTCGATATGATCAACATATTTGCCAAAATCATCCCCTTCCCCCCTGCTCATGGCATGGTGAGGCGCTTGGCCAAGATGGAGTCCTGGCTCTAAATCAATACCGCGTTCTTGCAAGCTACGGCAATCAATTCTGGTGGTATGTCCTGCTAAATGTAGATGAGCATTAGCTACGTCTTGCCAAAATCGGCGCTGCTCAAATACGTTTTCTCGTTTATTCCAATCTCGGTTTTTTAAACCAAAGCCTTTAGCGTTGACTTCTCGCATGGTAAGCAGAATATGGGCATGGGGGTTTTCAGGATTGTCTTCATGGATATTGATATCGGCAATCATCCCTTTGCTAACAAACTGCTTATCGCAATACTCACGGATTAAATCTACTCGTTCATCTTGAGATAACTCTTTGGGCAAAGCAATTAGTACCTCTCTTGCCAATTGTGAATCTTTTCTTTTTTCTGTGGCTTCTACCTCATTCCAAAGACGCTTACGATCCTTAACCCATTCCGGCGCATTTAGCGGCGCCATGATTTCTGAATACACTACCCCTTTCTTGTTTGAGTAGTCATATTCAACCCCCAACCGCTCATCTAATAAACGCTCACCCGCCCTATAGGCTGCTGCCCCTACGGCAGAGCGCCCTTGTGATCGCGAGATAGTTTTAACATCAAGATGAAAGATAGCCATATCATTCCTTAAACTTGTCAAAGCACTCTAAAACATGCATCAAGTGTTTTGCAAGCACACGTTGCTCGCAACGTATAGTGTGCGCCCTTCGCTTCTCTCAGGTGTTTTTGCCACTTAGCTTGATATTACTAATCTTCCTTTTCCTCACTTCTTAATCTAGCTTCTTTTCCCTCGCTGTGCTCGGCTTTTTATCAGACCAAGTACGTTATTCAGAAATTTAAATGAAAATTATGCTTATAAGCATAAGGATTTTCTTGTCTTCAAAGATCTCATCAATGAAAATTATTGATAATATTCATGAAAGGACTTAATCGCTATGTCGCAATCAACCCCCGAGCTAGAGGCATTAATGAAAAAGCGCGCTCAGCTTGATGCACGAATTCAAAATCTCAAAGCAAAAGAAGCATCTCAACAACGAAAAGATGATACCAGGCGAAAGATATTAGTTGGCTCTTATATTCTCGATAAATACCAAAAGTCAGGCGCGATGGAAAAAATTATACAGGAGCTGGACAAGTTTTTATCTAAACCCAATGATCGCGCTTTATTTGGCCTCACTCCACATGACGAAAAAGCGCTCTACCAAACACAACCAGAAACAATTTAAGGAATAGCATGAGCTATATACTCGAAACTGTTGAGTTTGAACCTGAAATGAGAAAATGGCTCGAATGGTTTTGCCATGAGAATGAACTTCCCTTCTCCCAAGCCTTAAATCTTATTTTAGACATAGGTCGTCAAGTTGCTGAAAACGAAAAAACACCTTTCGAACTTCCAAAGGCGCAAAAATTAGTTATTCAATGTGTCATGGAATCTTTATTGATTTTAAGAGAAGCCTATTTACGAGAACCACAACAACGGCAAGCTATTAGTGAAAATGCTAAAGTAGCTATTCGTAAAACCTTAGGCAATCCAGAATCCGAATGTCTTTCTTCATAAATTTTACCCGTGGTGGGCAAGTACAGTTTCACGGCATATATCGATTCTGGCAAGTCTTTGTTCGCTTTTTTAAAATTGGTTTTTTTGTTTTTATCTTATCAACGGCTGTCATTTGGTATTCTAAAACTAAGCCATATGAATTGTATCTGCTAGCACAATGGGGGTATGCCACTCTCTTAAATGGCCCATGGGTGCATCCATCAAAAGCAACTCAGTTTCGTTATCCCAATGGGCGCATTTATCGATTAATGCCAAAGCAAATATTGTCTCTACCAATTATAAAACGGCAAAAAATCCAAGCGCAATCTCGACTTTTTTCTGCTCTTAAATTGGCAGGATCAATTTCAATGGCATTAAGCATCATAGCAGCCTACCTTTTTTCTCGTTATGGTGAACAAAAAAACCAACAACAACCTCTTAGAGGAGCAACTTTTGCCACGCCAAATGAATTCAAACGCATTGTAAAGCGAGCAAAAAAAGCCTCCCCATGGATTTTGGGTGATGTCCCTCTACCCCTTGAGGCAGAAACCCAGCACATCTTGCTTTGTGGTTCACCAGGTGGTGGTAAATCCGTTTGTACCCATGAGCTTCTTACGCAAGTCAGAAAGGCTGGGCAAAAGGCATTGGTATATGACATTAAAGGCGCTTTTATTCCCCATTATTACCGACCTGGCAAAGATATTATTTTAAATCCATTAGATGAACGAAGCCCTTCTTGGAACTTATGGCAGGAATGCTCTTCTTTGACTGATTACGATGCAATAGCCGCTGCAATCGTACCCGATAGCTCAATTGGTGACACCTTTTGGTTAAAAGCAGCAAGAACACTTTTGTCAATTTCCGCTTCTCAATTTCAGCATAAACCTGATCCCAGAATGAAAGATTTAATTCATCATTTGTTTTGCAGCGATCTCAAAGAGGTTGAATCTCTTCTTGAGGGGACGCTCGGCCATGCCATGGTTGGAAAAGATTTAGAGAAAGGCACGCGTTCAGTCATATTAACGTTGGTAACTTACTGTAAATCACTTCTCTACTTACGCGATGAGCCAAAAACACCAGCCTTTTGCATTCGCGATTGGGTTAAAAATGAGGCAGATGATGCCTGGCTCTTCATAAGCTCAAACCAGCGCATGGCAGACGCCTTAAAACCGATTATTTCTTTGTGGCTTGAACTGGCAGTCAACTCCTTACTTAGCCTTGAAGAAGATCGGAACCGTAGACTATGGTTTTTCTTTGATGAGCTGGCCAGCTTACAACGATTACCCAGTTTAGAGCCTATCCTTTCTCGTGGTCGCGGTTATGGCGCCTGCGTGGTAGGTGCCATTCAAGATATAC
>JBFXKR010000041.1:0-8328 GCA_050173595.1 Candidatus Berkiella sp. | reverse complement strand
ATTCACGATAATGATCGTGGTGTGAGAATCAGCACACAAAAATATGAACAAACACGTCAATCACAGCTAGAGTCCTATGATGTACTTGAGCAGTATTTTGTGGATGAGCCTATTACACCACCACCTTTAAGTGAAAGTGATTATTACGCAAAACCTGTCAGAAAGAACCGCCACATGGCGAAAGAAGAAATCATTCTCCCTTCGCCTTTTGATTAGTGTTTACCTAAAGTTCCAGACTAAAGCCATTGTGCCAGATTGAATGATTGGATTCATTGCTGTTGCAAAGGATGGGTTAATAATGCCACCATCTTGGATATACCCAATCGTTTCCATATTTTGTCCAGCTGAAACATAGTTATATTCAAATCGAAGGCTTAGCTGAGGGGTAACTGGAAATTCAGTCCCAATGCCAGCCACAAACCGATAAGGCCAGCGTTTATAAGTGCTTGAGGTAGTAAAAGGATAAACTGCAGGATCGCCATTATAAGTTGCTTCAATGGTATCTTTACTGGTTTGAACGCCAACACGCATATAGGGAATAAATACTGGTGGGAAAAAGAGCATTAAAGATTCAAGCTCATAGCCAAAACGAAGCGCAAACTCAAACGTTACCTCGCGTTGATAGCGCATGCTGCCATTAAAGCCAAAGCCATTACCGCCATAAGCAACGCTCACATCGGAGAATGAGAATGTCGTTTCATCGTTGTAGTTTTCCCAAGTCGCTTTTAATTCTGCTCCTAAAATCCAATTTTCACACTGGGCTTGGTAACCAGCTAAGATACCACCTAAAAACCCACCTTCCTTGTAGTCTTCTATGACCGTGGATGGGGGGATCCCAGCAAACAAAGCGTTTGGCTGACGATACAGTGCCGTTACATCCACGCTACTGCGAGCAGAAGAATAACCTCCGATGGCTCCAATTAGCAGGTTTCCTGGCTCTGCATAGCAATTTGCAGTTAATAAACAAGTGCACGTGAGGGAAACAAAGGTGGTTAGTTTACTATGCATAATATCCATATAATCCATCCTATTAGGTGCTATAAAGATACGGTTTTGTGCACAACAAAGTCAAAGTGCTAAACAATAAATCATAACAAAATGGTGACTAAGAAGGCGGATATGCACTTATTTTAGTTACTTGAGCGATAAAGTAATTTAGAAAGGATTCCTTTTGAGGCCGCTTATTTGCACCTAGCATTTTAATTTCTTGAATGGCCCAAAACCCAATAGAGCTATAAATTATACAGCATTTAAAAAAAGTGAACTGCAAGGCTGTCAGCACTGTCTTAATTGTAAATGACATAGCGCTGCTAAGGTAAACTTTATGGGTGGTAAAGATCAAAAAAAACCAGTTCTTTTTAAAAGGAATACCCACAAAAGGATTCACTCTGAATTAGAAGTATTATTTAATAATCCTTTTAGGTATGGCTTAAATGTCAATGTCCAAGGGTTATTTAGGGAGGCGGCATCTGATCATTTGCCAATATCAATTACCTATCATAAAACAAGCGATAATAACATTGCTATGCTAAGTTGGAATCTATTAGCTGATATCCACTTGGGTAACTATTACAGAAATGTAAAAATATTCGATAGCATTGAAAAAGATGAAAATATAGAAAATGAAAACGTGTTCAAACATCGCGCCCATTGGTTACTTTCATATTTAGCCGAAGCACTTTTAAAGCAAGGCCAAGATGTTGTGATTAATGAAGATGTTTTTGATGAAATAATAGAGATAATTGATTTTAGTCAAGAAAGAAATCCTCAAAAAGCAAAACAAGATGCACGTAAAATTATTCACTATTTTCTTGATCAAAACAATCCAAATCATGAAGTGTTTATTCAATCGCTAATTCATTCAGTTGAAATCGCTTATGCTAAGTCGCAAGGGTATCTTAAATGGGAACATCGACTAGAACTCATTAAAGCCAATAAAAACCTGGTCAAAAAGTTAGTTAAGAAGGATATATTGTGTTTTCAAGAGTGCACTAACCCTGAAGACATGCTTAATTTACTAAGAGAAAACTCAGGCAAAAACTATAAAATGATAATACATAAAGTTTCAGAAGGCACAAATGATCATTGTGTAATTATTTATAATGCGGATAAATATGAATTGAGTTTAGATGATAATAATGAACCTAAAATACACCGCTTTGGACTTGCAAAAAATACAAAGCCATGTCTTTTAGCAAAGTTTCGTGAAGTGAACAAACCTGATAAAAAGGAATTCGTTATTGGTTCAATACACCACCCTGGCGGAAATGAAAGTGAACTTAAAGCAATCAAACTTGAATTGGATACATTTCTAAAAAAATCAATTACTCAAGATCCAGTTTTTATACTTGGAGATTTTAATCACGATAATCAATTTTTTAAAAATGAAAATACTGAAAACTTTAAAGTAAAAATGCCTCAAAAAGGCACCATGGCAGGCCCTGATTTTGGTAGCGTAAATAAACCAATTGATGGGGTGATGTCTAATAAAGCTGATAAATTGAGCATTAAACCAATAAAAATGCCACTTGCACCAAGAGTTGAGCTTCCCCTTCGAATAGTGTTTAAGCCATTAACAAAGTTCAGTCCTAAAGATTAAATACCTCAAAGATAGGTAGATTAGGAGATATTGCCCGATACCTTCACTATTGCATGTATCTCATAGCGCAGAAGATATTTTGGATAAATATAATCATATAAACCGATGCGTGTATATAAACATTAATGCTGACTTTGAACTTATAGATTATTATTTTGTCCTACATATATAAAGTGGCAGCTTTATATAGGGTTTTTATGTCAACACCTGGTCCGATTAAAGTTCACGCGGTGACTTGGAATATGGGTAGCCAAGCGCCTTCAGAGGATGCTGTAGATGAAATTTATTCTCAATTGATCCCAAATGAAAATGAGCCGTTGCCCGATGTGATTTCTGTATCAACTCAAGAAGAATATGCCTCGGATGAAAATTGTTTGGCGCAAAAGCTACTTGAAAAGCTCAACGCCGGGAAAACTGCTAGCCCACCCTATAAAATTGCTTATGTTGAATCTCACCACACAGGCGCGGGCTTTAAACCTAAACAGCCAGGCACTTGGCGCTCGGTTAGAGATGAACACACAGTTAGAGTAGCGGTTATTGTAAAATCAGAATACGAATTAACTGCAACAGCGCATATTGATTATCAAGATGATATTGGTAAATCAGATAAAAAAAAGAAGAATAAAGGTAACAAATCAATTATTACAGTTCAGGGTGAATTAACGAAAAATGGCAAAAAGGTTATGGATATGGCTATTTCAGGTTGCCACTTAGATCCCAATAAAGATACTAAAAGAAGACAACATACGGATATGTTTTTGGAATCATCTGGTGTTAAAGCAAGTTCACAAAGAACATATGATGAAATATGTGAAGAGGCAAGCACCTTTAGAATGATATCTGGTGATTTCAATGAACGCACTCAGGTTTATGGTAGCGCAATAGGTGAGCAACAAAATGAAGCTGGTGTTACTCGTGATAATATGGATCATTCCAGCCTTGCTTTACATGGGTTTGATTTGAATAGGCCGCCAACGATTAGAAAAAATGATCCCTCAAATGAAAGACTTCCAGGAACATATGGATTTAGAGCAACAGGGCTTTTAAACCCAAAAATGAAAGGAATCATAAACCCAGAAATGAAACGAAAAAATGTAGCCGTTGGTGGTTTTTTAGATAGAATCGCGATTAGCACCGGTTTGAAGGTACGCCCGCAAGCATATGGATATGATGCTGACAGCACCCAACTAGATGAAAGCAAAAGAAAAATAATCAGATATTATGGCTCTGATCATTTACCCGTTATTGGAAGATATGATGTTGAACGCCCAAAAGATGATCCTAATAGCAAATTTGTTCTCGCAAAAGAGTTTGTTAGGGAGCGCTTGCCAAAAATTAATCCCGAACAATCTGATGGGTTATTAAGATTTCATAAGTTAATAAATAGAAACACATCGATGGTAAATCCTGATGATATTGATTCCATGTTAGAACGAGATTTAATGTATAGTTTTAATACCATGGCAATCCGTCATCTTGATTCAGAATATACATCAGAAGAATATATCAGGATATTTGCACATGTTGGACCACAGGCTACATTGGAGGAGCTAAAACAGGGGCTTGAGTCAAGATATAAAATAAATGTGGAAATTCAAGAAAATTACGAAGAATTACTTAATAAAATAAATGGAATTAAGAATGTTCAAGCTAATCAAGATGCGCTAGTTAAAATACATGAATTTAGTAATCAATATCAAGATTTAAAAAACATGTTTGAAATGATCAAAAGGTTGCCACCTGAGGAAATTACAAAAGAAGATAAAGCCGAGCTGATGAGACATTGTCAAGCTTGGTTGGATGGTGCCTATTTAAATGCGCTAAAAGCATTTAATGGAGAGGAATTTAACCTTTATATTGATCATGACTTGGATACCTTGTTAGCAGAACATCGTAATATTAAAATAATTGAAGAATTTCAAGCAAAAAAGAGAGAATGTGATGTATTTATAATAGCAAATGAGGATGAAATAGCCTTATCGCCCCCATTGCCTAATCCCCCACAACAACAACCATTAGCAAACGCACAATCTGGTCGTACACAACCAACTCCAGTACCATCAGCTCAAGCAGCTCAAGCAGCTCAAGCAGCTCAAGCAGCTCAAGCAGCTCAAGCAGCTCAAGCAGCTCAAGCAGCTCAACCACCTGTCTCACAGCCCCAACGTACAAATCCTGATAAACGTAAAGCGATGTTATTTCAAAGACCACTTGAAGAAGCAGCAGCAAAAAAGAAACATCACCAAGATGAAGCGCTAAGAACAGCGCCAGCGCCAAACAATTCATCAGCTGGATCAACTACGAAGCCATCTACTATTGAGATTGCTAGTCATCGCTTACCACCAAAAAAACTTCCGTAATTTTGTGGTTAAGAATTTCCGCAACTCATCTTCGAAAGATTTCTTTTTATGATGCTGTTGTTGATTTTTAATATATTCTTTAACAACTTCTATTTGAGACTGACTGACGCTAGAGGCTGCATATCCCTTTTGCCAATAGAAATTATTTAGTTCATCACCCGAATTATGCACCTTATCATTATATTCATTCTTTCGCGCTTTCAGCGCTTAACTTGAATAATATTATCTCCTCCCCAGGGTTGCTATCGCACTGTGTGCGGCCTTAACCCTGGGCTGGTTAATCTGAGGCCTTTGGCCTCGCAGCGAGAATTTTACCAGAATAGCGCTCAGTCCAATATAGCGCTCAATCAGGCGCTTCATGTGCTGTTTTGACAGGCCCAGCGTCTTGGCTGCATACCGTTGGGTCGTTCTTTTTTCAATACATTGCCTCACTAAGTGGAGGCGGTCTATTTCGTGATGGGTCATCGATATCATTTCCTGTGACATTACATCTATCCTCCCTGAAGGTTCCTCCCTTCAGTATGGGTAACTGGTTGAATTCACAGAATATTTCAATCTTGCCCAAACTGAACATTTCTACATTGCAGCTACAAAGTAGAAATTTCCTACTTCTTAAATCTTGACGAAAATATAAACCCTACGATATATTCAGGTAGTAAACATACTTATATCTAGGGTTTAGCTACACCTAAAAAGGGATAGCAGTCGTTTAGGCTTGGCTCAACCCTTAGAAATTGGGCCATCATTTAAGTTGTAAGGGGAAATTGACAATGAATACATATGAACAATCCCCATCGATGAACTTATTAAAACGAGCGTCTGCTGGTTTAACCTTAATATACTCTATATTTTTTGGTTCCGTGCTTTATGCACCATAAATGACGAGGTGCGACGAGGTGCATTATGAACTCGACTAAATTGAAAAACATCATCAAGAAAATAAACTTATTGCTCAGATCATCCATCATACTCCTCATCGTGAGCACGTCGGTGATATTAGCTGGGAAAAGCTATGCTGCCACCGTCACGCCCTCGGAGTTTGACGTTTATATGGTTCATTTCTTCGAACTTCCTGTCGTTTCCTATGATGGTCGGACAAAAGGCTACGAGGCAACAAAACCAGGTAAAGGACAAAAAATCAATGGCAAATCAGAGAAAGTGACAAAATACAGTAACTACCTGAAAAATAAGCAATTGAAAACACTCAACAGCATCGGGATATCAACCGATAACATTATTTACCAACTCACCATTGCTAATAATGCCATTGCCGTACAGGCAACACATGAACAAGCCGAGCAAATTGCGGATATACCCGGTGTTATTAGCGTTGAACCCGTGACGATCATGGAACCCAATATGCATAGAAGCCCCTATGCATTAGGCGCTACTTCACCACTCAGTGCACCAGCCCCGGATGGCGCACTGACGTTACGGGACTATATGGTAAACGGTGCCCGCCTTGCTGGTGAAGATGTGGTGATTGGTCTGATTGACAGTGGCATTTGGCCTGAACATGAAGTGTTTTCAGCGGACGCCTATGGCTCCTCCTATTCGAGTGATCCAAATCGGTGCGCGAATACTGGACTCGGTTGCTTTACCGGAACGGGTTGCTTTTTGGATACGCAGGACTATCCTTTTCCCGTCCCCAACGATGAGAACGCGCGCTGTAATAACAAAATACTCACCGCCAACTACTTTTTTGGGACGTTTTGGAAGAAGGGTATGCGACCTGGGTTTGAAAACACGATTTTCGCACCCCTAGGAGGTAAAGATTTCATACCAAGCGCTCGTAATAACCGAGACTCTAGTCATGGGACTGGTACCGCGAGTCTTGCCTTAGGCAATGAAATTCCTAACGCCATCAACCTACCCATTGAGGCGAATTTGGGCGAAGTCAGTGGGATTGCGCCTCGCGCTAGACTTGCAGGATACCGAGTAGTAGGCGACGGCGGGGGCTTGCTTTCCGATGGTAGCGCGGGGCTTGATCAAGCCATCAGCGATGGGGTTGACGTCATTAGTATGAGCCTTGGCGCCCTCTATCCACAAGCCGCCCTTAACAACGGAGGGCCCTATAGTGATAACGCCACAACAGACAGCCTATTGTTGGCTGTTGAAAACAATATACCCGTTTCCATTTCAGCCGGTAATAACTTCCCTGACTTCAGGAACATTGGACTTTTTAATAATTCTGCCGCTGCACCCTGGGCATTAGCCGTAGGCAATGCGGCTACAGATCAAGAATACATAGGCACAGCTACCTTAGTCAGAGATAACAATACAACACTGGAAGTTAAAGGGCTATATGCGGGCAAAGCAATTAATGAAGGTGAATTAATCACGACAACTACAGGCGACCCGATGGCCTGCTCTTCTAATCTCGTTGATCAGTTGGCCAGCCAATCCAGCCTCGAAGGTAAAATACTGGTGTGTAACAGTGTCATTGATACCATCCCCTTCTACAATAAAATCCTGGATAACAAAGCATTTGTTATCCAGTTGTTAAACCAAACCTTTATATTGGGATATAGACAATTTACACTAGGTAGCCAACCTAACTTAATCGTTTATAATAACGAGAATAATGACCGACAAAACGTTATCGATTACTTAAAAAACAACGTCGATCGAAAAGCTAGTATCAGTCAAGGGCAGATTGAACCCACAAATACGCAAATATTCTTAACTTTAGAAGGCCCGCTGAAATCCTATCCAAATATCATTAAACCAGACCTTGTGGCCTTCGGACATAACTCTGTTGCCGCAATTGCCGCAGGCAGCCCTCAATATGGCGCATTTGATAATACCAACTATGTTGCCAATTTTGGCGGAACCTCAGCGTCAGCGCCCATTGTGGCAGGCGCAATGGCCTTGGTAAAACAAGCGCATCCTGACTGGACTGCGGCCATGATAAAATCCGCGCTGATGACCACAACTCGACAAACCTATCTCAATATAAATTCAGGTCAACAAGAACCGATTATGTCAGATAGAACTGGTCAACCTGCGACGCCATTTCAAATGGGATCCGGACTATTGGATTTAAATGGCTTTAAAGATCAAATCAAAGGTTCTGTGATTGATCCTGGATTGGTATACGATATCCCGGATGTTATCGCCTATCTGGAGCATATTTGCCATCCCAAGACCATAGTTTCAAAAAAACTTTGTCAACGTTACGGCATAAACAACTCGAAAATCGACCCCAGTGAGCTGAACCTACCCTCATTGGCAATCTCCGAGTTAGTCGGCAAAAAAACGGTAACGCGGACGGTAAAAAATGTATCCAGCACTGGTGCAATCAATTGGCATTTTACCATTAGCCAACCACCAGACTTCGATATCATCGTCAGGAGTAACGATGCCAACGAT
>JBFXKR010000040.1:0-8377 GCA_050173595.1 Candidatus Berkiella sp. | reverse complement strand
CTGAAGATAAAGATCGCCACATGGGATATGGAACTTTTGCAGGCACAATTGGGTTTATAGTAGGTCCAATCATTGGTGGATTTCTAGCAGAGCCTTCCTTAACAGGATAGTTCCATTATGAAATACCATTTATTTTATCGTTGGCCTTAACTTTAGCCAATGCGCTGATATTATTTTCTTTTTTACCAAAGAAAATAGATAAGGTGCAAAAAGAAAATGAAAGCAAGCAGATGAATTATATCAAAGTTCTAGCAAAAGGATTTGCAATATGCTTTGATAAACGCATTAACTTACTTTCATTATCGGTATTTGTGTTGCAATGGTGTTTGGCTGGATTTTTCCAACTAAGTACATTGCTGTTAGCCGAGAAATTTAATTATTCATCTGGTGAAATAGGCATGTTCACGACATTTCTAGGTGCCTGCTTTTCTGGTGGACTATTTTTTGTTATACATGTCTTGCTAGGACGCATATCGTACTTATCTTTATTAAGAACAGGCGCTATTTTGTTAATTTGCTCTGTACTTAGTGCAATTTATTTCCAAGAAACATCATTGGTGGCTTGGATTTCAGTTGTGCCAATGATGCTAGGAATATCAATGATGTATAATGTACTATTGGTATTAATGTCAAATGCCGTGTCAGCTCAGGAACAAGGTGAGGTGATGGGAGGAGGTACGGCGCTTAAGGGATTAGCCTGGTTATCATCAGGATTAGTGATAAGTATATTTTATCCTAATGCAATTGCGATTCTAGTTTGTATGATGATACTTGCTTGTATTGCATTGTTGAGTACGATGAAAATCAAAATAACATTTGCATAAATCTAGAACATAACCAGCCTCTATCAGAGGCTGGGCGCGCCATACCTGTAAAATTCAGTTAGGTGGTAATATGGGCCTTGATATCTTTAAGCCAGGATATCCCAAAGTGATTTCAATAGACTGCTCTGACGTGAATGCACCATCCTCACTCGTAGAGGATTCACAATCAGCTATAACATCAGGTTGCTTTGATCTTAGATATGATCCAAGATCAAAGCAATATATCTATTCCTGCAAAACAAGTAGAAATTGGGCAGGGCAATGCTTTCAATTCGATTTAGGGCTCAATGATGATACGACGCATGTGTTTAACGTGCAGTTAAGATAAGAGAGTATTGCAATAGGTTTGTATTAGCGTCGGCCATATTTGCCACTAAGACCGTCTTATATTATTTAGATCGTTTTCACTTTTCTTAGCTTAGGCGAATTTCATTCAGTCATATGTCTCGCCATGGCAACTTCATACTTTTAATCACTATGAGGAAGCCACTGCCAATCGTGAGACTAAAATGGCTAGATAAAAGATCCCTGATATTTCTTCAATAATGACAATGGATTTGGCCATTATGCTAAGTGGAACGATGTCGCCAAAACCAACTGTAGAAAGTGTTGTAAAACTAAAATATGCAAAATTAACTATAATATCTTGGTTGGAATTTATATTAATATTACTTAGATCAAATGAGTGTGGATAATAATATTCAATGTGTAAATAGATGCTTCCAAAAAGCATTCCAATAAGAATATAAACACAAAGTGAACCAAGTAGTATATCTTTTGTTACCATTTTAGGTTGCGTGATATTGCCAAGCAAAATAATAATGACACAAAAATAGAAGATGAGCATTAATGTGTAACGTAAAAGAAAAGCTGTTTCATTTGCATTAAAAATAACAAATAACGCACCTGCAGAACTTGTTAGGCCTAATATTGTAATTAAGAATAAAATCCAAAACTTTTGTGATATATGAAAGCAAATATATATAAGTAAAATTGCTAAAATGCTATGCATACACCAATTAAAATAATTATTATAGATATATAGCGGGCATGCCAGAATAATTGCCACCAGTGAAATTAATAAAAAAAAGTATTTGTGTTCTAATAAATATGAATTTTTCATTAATAGAAAACGCATCCATTGGTTTATTAATTAATTTTAGCCTGCATTAGTGTGTTACGTTGCTGTATAAAATCACAGATATTTATTCAGCTATATTTTCTATAAGAATATAGTATTCTGCCATTCGCAACCAAAAGACTCTATCGGAATTGTTATGTTTAAACTTATCGTTGTATGTATGATGACGTGCTGTTTATTGTTAGCTGGTTGCAAGTCAAAATCCAGTCAAAAAAATAGCAAGATACCTCAAACTGTAAAAATATATACAGTAGGTGAAGAAAATAGCTCAACGCAGAGAAAATATCCTGGAAGAGTAATTCCAAGTCAAGAAGTAGATCTATCATTTCTAGTTTCAGGACAAATTATAGAATTCCCTGTTTTAAAAGGCCAGATTGTTGAGGCTAATACACTGCTAGCAAGTTTAGACCCTAAGGATTATAAAATTGCATTAAATGAAGCTAAGGCTATTTTTGAAAAAGCAAGAGGGGATTTTGAACGGGCTAAAATTTTAATTACAAAAAATACAATATCTCAATCACAATATGATGAAACTAAATCGAAGTATGATGTGGCGCAATCAAAATATGAGGCATCTAATAAAGCATTGCAAGATTCTAAACTTATAGCTCCGTTTAAAGGGGTAATTGCAAGAACTTATGTAAATAATTTTCAACTTGTTCAAGCTAAGCAAAAAATACTTAGTTTGCAAGCCATTTCACAAATTGATATTTCAATTAACCTGCCGGAACAAGATCTTGTGAATATAGGAACTAAATCTAAAGATGGAAAATTAAAACTTGTTGTAGATGCTATTCCAAATAGATTATTTGATGTTTCTGTGAAGGAATTTAATACCGAGTCTGATCCTATCACAAATACATATAAAATTATATTGACCATGCCGTCACCAAAAGAGGTCACTATATTGCCTGGAATGAGTGTTACTGTATTTCCGTCAGCTCAAAATCAGACAAATGAACCAAAGATAGAAGTTCCGCTAGATGCAGTTGCAGTATCAGCTGCAGGAGACCGATTTGTTTGGATTATTGATGAAAACATGAAGGTGCATAAGAAAACAGTAAAAATTGGCGATATTGTTGATAATAAAATTGCTATTTTAGAAGGTCTTAAAGCAAATGACCGTATTGTATCAGCTGGTATTGCAAATTTATCAGAGGGTATGCCAGTGAAACTATGGTCGAATCAGATGGATTAAGTGGCATTGAATGAATATTGCTGAGTCAACAATTAAATATAAAGTATTTTCACTTGTAATAACAGTGTTAATGCTTGTTGGCGGTTTTATTACATTTAATCAATTGGGAAGATTAGAAGATCCTGAATTTACAATTAAAGATGCGTTAATTACAACTGAATATCCTGGTGCAACACCGTTGGAAGTCGAGCAAGAAGTCACAGAAGTGATAGAAACTGCAATTCAGCAGTTAGAGCAATTAAAAGAGGTAACATCTATATCAAAGCCTGGTATTTCTATTGTTACTGCTACGATAAAAGATAATTATGATAAAAAGAAATTGCCTCAAGTGTGGGATGAGTTAAGAAGAAAAGTAAACGATGCTCAAAAATATTTACCACCTGGGGCTAAAACATCCATTGTAAATGATGATTTTGGTGATGTATATGGTATTTTACTTTCAGTTTATGGTAATGAATATAGCTATCGAGAATTAAAACAATTTGGTGATGATTTAAAGAAAGAATTATTGCTTGTTAAGGGCGTCGCAAAGGTAATAATTTGGGGGGCACAACAAGAACAAATATTTGTGGAAATTTCAAGAGCAAAATTATCACAACTCGGAATTAGTTTAAATGAGATATATACTTCGCTTTCAAAGCAAAATTATGTTGTTGAAGCAGGCAAGGTTAGAATTGATAACGATTATGTCGAAATTGAACCTACTGGCAATATAAGCTCAATAAAAGCAATTGAAAACCTTGCTATTCGTGGTGGTGAAAATATAATTTACTTAAAAGATATTGCTAAAGTTAAACGTGGTTATATCACGCCGCCTTCACCTTCACTTCGCTATAACAGCAATAATGCTTTAGCAGTTGGAGTATCTGTTGTGTCAGGTGGGAATGTTGTTGAAATGGGCGAAGCAGTTAAAAAATGCTTAGCAGACTATCGTCCTAATGTTCCATTGGGTATACAAATAGATCCTATCTATTTTCAGCCGGATGGGGTGATAACATCAGTAAATGGATTTGTAATTAACCTTATTGAAGCTGTGATTATTGTTGTTGTAATCTTGCTAATTTTCATGGGCTTAAGAAGTGGTTTGATTATAGGCTTATCATTGATTTTAACAGTTTGCGCCACCTTTATGCTGATGAAGTTATATGGGGTTGCCTTAGAGAGAATATCTTTAGGCGCATTAATTATTGCGCTGGGTATGCTCGTAGATAATGCTATTGTTATAACTGAAGGTATTTTGGTTAGAATACAAAAAAGTATACCGAGATTACAAGCTGCAAAAGAAGTCGTGAGTCAATCAATGTGGCCGTTATTAGGAGCCACAGTAATTGCTATTTTAGCTTTTGCTGCAATCGGTTTATCGCAAGACAAAACAGGCGAATATACGCGTTCCCTGTATGAAGTTTTGCTAATGTCGCTTGGAATGAGTTGGATTATTGGAATTACATTGACCCCGTTATTTTGTGTGCTTTTCTTGAAATGTGAATCTCCTTCTAATGATAATGCTGATCCTTATAAAGGTATGTTCTATCAGGTTTATCGACAATTTTTATCAATCTGCATTAAGTTTCGAACCTTAACTATTTTAATTGTGACAGGCTTGTTATGCGTTGCAATCTTGATGTTCAAAAATTTAGAAGATAGTTTCTTTCCAGCCTCGACTTATCCATTGTTTTTAGTTAATTACTGGTTGCCAGAAGGAACAGATATTCGCCGCACCAGTGATGATTTAAAAGAAATTGAGTCATATATACAGTCACAAGAAGGTGTTAAATCGATTTCTACTTTTATAGGAAATGGTGCGCCACGTTTTATATTAGTATATGCGCCTGAAAAAGCTAATAATGCTTATGGCTTGCTGATTGTTTCTGTGAAAGATTTTAAACTTATCGATAACTTGATGGAGAATATTGAAAAGCATATTAAAAGTAATTATATCGACAGCAACCCCAAAGTTCAGAAATTTCAGTTAGGCCCAGGTGGAGGTTATAATATTGAGGCTGAATTTATAGGTGATGATCCAAATAAATTACGCAAGGCATCTGATCAAGCTAAAGAAATTATGTTTAAAGATTATAATACTAAAGGCATAAGAGATGATTGGCGCAAAAGAGTAAATGTTATAAAACCGCTAATCGATGAAACGCGATCAAGTAGGGCAGCAATCTCTCGACAAGATGTCGCGAATGCGTTACAGATGAACTATTCCGGTTTAAAAGTTGGATTGTATCGTGAGAATGATAGACTTATTCCCATCATGAGCCGTGCACCGCTGGATGAAAGAATGAATGTTGAATCTATAAGCGATATTCAAATTTGGAGTCCTATTTCTAGTTCGACAATACCATTCAAACAATTATTAAATGGCATAGATATCTCATGGCAAGATAATATCATAAATCGAAAAAATAAGAAAAGAATGATAACAGCACAAGCAGATGTTGTGAAAGGTAATACCAGTGTTGTGTTTAATCGCTTAAAACCACAAATCGAATCAATATCACTTCCTCCGGATGTCTCTTTAGCTTGGGCAGGAGAATATGAGGATTCTAAAGATGCAAAGGTGAGTTTATTTAAGAATATTCCATTAACAATATTATTAATGATTTTAATTAGCATAGGATTATTTAATGCGATTCGTCAGCCTCTTATTATATGGCTAACAGTTCCTTTTGCTATTGTAGGTGTTTCTATAGGTTTATTTATCACTAATGAATCATTTGGATTTATGGCTTTACTTGGGTTTTTAAGTTTATCAGGTATGCTAATCAAAAATGCCATAGTGATGATTGATGAAATTGATATTACTGTTGCCAAAGGTCAAGATAAATTGCAATTACTACTAAATGCCGCCGTAAGTCGATTTCGTCCAGTGATGATGGCTTCGATAACGACTATTTTAGGCATGATCCCTCTTTTGACAGATGTATTTTTCGTAGGTATGGCAATAACCATAATGTCAGGTTTGCTATTTGCCACTATTTTAACTTTGATTATTGTGCCTGTTTATTATAGTTTCTTTTTTAATATCAAATAAATTTATAAAAGAGCCAAGATTAAATTTATTAAACTGTTATTTGTAGGCTCAAAGTTTTCATTAAAAATTGAATTTATTATTTGGTGTTTAAATTAATAGCGTAAAATAATTATACGCATGAACACAATAAACAGATCAACTAATGAATGGTGGGCAAGATATTATTTAAAATTAAAATATCACAATTAGCCAGTAACGACTAAGAGATAATTAAAATGGTTCAATTATGAATAGTCAAAAATCAAACTGCCACCATAAAGCGGTGGTAAAGTCAGAAAATAAAATAACTTTAGATGCAATATATACTTGTCCAATGCATCCACAAATCAGACAAATAGGGCCAGGTCTTTGCAAAATATGTGGCATGGCATTAGAGCCAGAGAAAGCCTCTGTAAAGACAGATGAAGATCACGAACTAATTGATATGAATCGAAGATTTTGGATTGCTGCTATTTTATCTGTGCCTTTACTGATTATGAATATGGGCTATCACTTTTTCGATGAAAAAAGTATGCACAATTTAATATCACTCTCATACTTTAATTGGATTCAATTCATATTATCTACGCCAGTGGTGCTGTGGTGTGGTTTGCCATTCTTTACGCGTGCGTGGTCGTCTGTTTTAAATCGTAGTCTTAATATGTTCACCTTAATAGCGCTTGGGGTTGGGGTCGCCTACGGATATAGCTTCATTGTAATGTTATTGTCACAGAAAATTTCGCATTGGCTTCATATCAGTGAAAATCTTGATGTTTATTTTGAACCAGCAGCAGTTATTACTGCCTTAGTATTACTTGGACAAGTCCTTGAGCTTAAGGCAAGATCACGCACCAATTCAGCTATTCGCCAATTAATTGCCTTAGCGCCAGATACTGCAATTCTTATTCAAGAAAATGGCGCAGAGCAAACTGTTTCACTTTCTGAAGTTAAAGTAGATGATATATTAAAAGTTCGGCCAGGTGCTAAAGTACCTGTCGATGGTACTGTGCTCACGGGAGCCAGCAGTGTTGACCAATCTATGATTACAGGTGAATCTGTACCGGTTGAAAAGAACATCGGTGACACGGTCATAGGGGGCACAATCAACGGAACGGGTAGTTTTACAATGCAATCAGAACGCATTGGAATGGATACCATGCTTTCTCAAATTGTGGAAATGGTTGCTAAAGCACAACGTAGTCGCGCACCTATTCAAAGATTAGCAGATGTGGTTTCTGCTTATTTTGTACCCGCAGTGATTGCTATAGCAATAGTTACAGCAATCATTTGGTATCTTTGGGGGCCTGAGCCAAAAGTAGGCTATGCATTATTAACCAGCGTATCCGTATTAATTATTGCTTGTCCTTGTGCGCTTGGACTTGCAACGCCAATATCTATCATGGTTGGTACAGGTCGTGGGGCTAAAGAAGGTGTCCTTATTAAGAACGCGCAAGCTTTAGAGCTATTTGAGCGTGTAAATGTATTGGTCATAGACAAAACAGGAACATTGACTGAGGGTAAACCGCGATTAATGAATATCGTTTGTGTTAGCAAATATAATGAATCTGATGCCCTTATGTATGCAGCCAGCATTGAAAATAATAGTGAACATCCTTTAGCGCAAGCTATTGTCAAAGCGGCTAGCGAAAAAGAACTGCAACTAAAAGATTGTGAAAACTTTTCATCCGTTACAGGTAAAGGGATTAAAGGGATAATTGATAACAAAAATGTCGCATTTGGCAATGTCGCCATGATGCTGTCCATGAATATAGATATATCCGCAATAGAATCTAAGGCAGATCAATTTAGACAACAGGGACATACGGTCATGTATCTTTCTGTAGATAACAATCTCGCTGGCATTATGACTGTGGCTGATACCATAAAGCCAGGTACAAAGGCGTCAATAAATGCACTTCAAAAAGAGGGCATCAAAGTTATTATGCTCACAGGCGATAGCAAAATAACAGCCCAAGCAGTCGCAAAGGAATTAGACATTAATGAAATAAAAGCAGAAGTATTGCCTGGTTTTAAGCAAAACTATATTGTAGAACTTCAAAATGAGGGCTTCAAAGTTGCTATGGCAGGTGATGGGATTAATGATGCCCCAGCCCTAACTCAGGCTGATGTTGGCATAGCGATGGGCACTGGCGCTGATATTGCGATTGAAAGTGCTGACATTACATTGATGTTGGGAG
>JBFXKR010000039.1:0-8395 GCA_050173595.1 Candidatus Berkiella sp. | reverse complement strand
TTGTTGATTTATTTCTATCATCATCGGGTTCTTGCTATCTAAAATTCGCATTGGATTTGAGTGCAAGCGTCTTGTGCTGTCTTCATCTAATTTGGGGCAGCTTTCATAAAAAGCAATCAACGCTTGGCGATACGTTTTTCTTTCTTGGAGTGTTCCAAGCGAATTTAGTTTCAAAACTATCTTGTCTTGAAGACCCAGCAAACGCCACAGCCTTGCCATCATGGCAATTTGTTCAACATCAACATCAGGCCCTTCAAGGCCAAAAGCCTCTATCCCGAATTGATAAAATTGGCGGTAGCGGCCCTTTTGGGGATTCTCTCTTCGAAACATCGGCCCCATATACCACAGTCTTTGCGACTGATTGCGAATAAGACTATTTTCAATCACTAAGCGAACACTTTGTGCCGTACTTTCAGGCCGTAATGTCAGCCATTCACCACCTTTATCTTCAAAGGTGTACATTTCTTTTTCAACGATATCTGTTACTTCGCCAATAGCACGTTTAAATAGCTCAGTTTGCTCGAGCAAAGGCATACGGATCTCTTGGTATCCATAGGCAAGTGCTAAGGATTTTAGCTGTTGTTCAACAAAGTACCAGGCAGGGATTTCCTCTGGCAGGATGTCCTTCATCCCTTTGACAACTTTGATCCCTAATGACATGTGGCAAAGCCCCCATTGGCAATGAAATGAGATAATTTTTTAAAGCAGGTACTTTACCAATTTCCGGGGGAGACTGCATCTTTTGCCCTCAATAGGCAGGGGCAAAAGGCACTTTGAGCAAAAAAAAAGGTAGATTTGTTATCTACCTTTTTAACTCAGATGATATTTAGTTTGCTAGATTGCTTGCCAGGTACCATTTGGATGGCGACAAGCGGTACCATACACTCTTTCCGTGCGGCCATTAATGGTGGCCGTGGTTGCAAACTCGCGACAGTAATAGCCATCAAATCGACGATGACCATCTCGTATGGGACGATAATATCCCCAATTACCTGTTCTGGCATTATTCCAATAAATGGTCTGGCCAACCGGAGCTCTAGTCGCGGTAACAAATGCGCGATTTGCTTCTTTCATATCTTCTTCGTCTAAACTTTGACCAACCGCTTTACCAAACAAACCACCAAATACCGCACCAATGGCAGCACCAGCAATCCTACCTGCGCCATGGCCAAATTGTGCACCCACAATACCCCCAGCAACAGCGCCTAATGCCGTTGCAGCCGTTTCGTTTTTGCCTGAATTCTGACATCCTGTAGCAAATAAGCTCGTAGCCAGTAAAACGATAGGTAATTTTAGTGTCATTTTCATTAAATATATCCAGTACTAACTGTATTAGCACTGCCTCCTGTATGTGATATCGGCATCCTTGCTATTGTTTTCGACAATTGAGCTAAAATCTTTAATAAGTACTTAAGATTTTTTTTAGCGAATCGATATTAAAAGTATGCGTTAAGGAGTTTTAATTTCAATGACATCTAGTTTCGATCCTGCTCCGCTTGAAGCTTTTTTTGAAGAAGTAAAAGAGCAGTTGGGGATAGTGCTGAAATATCATTCAGATAATCCTAAATTCCCAATTCAACTTGCTAGCGCGCCTGACGGGCTTGCTAAAAATAAATGTATTGAATTACTTCAATTTATCAAAACACAAGTTGATTTACGTGACAATGAAATTGGCGAGATTTATGCCAGTAAAACCATCCCTGGCAAATACGTTTTTGATATTCGAATGCCGGCTGCGAAAGCGCTAGCGGATGTCTATGCACTCAGTACCTTTTACCCGCATGAAGATGATGAAGATGAGCCATTAAGGCAGCCAAAGAAAACTAAAAAGCATGACGAGGATAGCGCATCAAAATCCCAAAAAATACCCAGCAAAAAATCATCCAATAACGATGAAGACGAGTAAAGACTTATCGCTTAAAAAATTATCTAGCCAATACCTTCCAAACCCGATGCTATACTTAACCTTTTCTAGTATATAAATCAGAAAGTTTCGCATTAGGGTATTGCGCATTGAGTAATAACTTACTGCGCTGTTCAAGGTTTCTATCATTAAAGTGTTTTGCAAGCTCTACCCCAAGTAGCAAAGAACGCACGTTCGCTTTGGAGAGCACCATAAATCGCGCATGGTAGTCTTTTGCTTCGTCAAACTTTCTAAGTTGATATTTGATAATAGCCAACTCAAGCAAAGCATTGGTTCTATTCATGTCATAGCGTAATGATTTTTCTAAATATTCAGCTGCTTTGGCCTGTTCTGGAATTTGCAGCACACACAATCCTGCATTTTCAAAAGCTTCAGCTGTTTGGGTAAAGCTAGGATCATCTACTGCTTTCAAAAACTCCTTTTCTGCGTCTTTAAACTTTTTCTGACGACATAAAAAAGCACCATACATGTTATGTTCATTGCCGCCTTTACCATTTAAAGCAATCGCTTTTAAGTAAGCCTTTTGCGCTTCATCATTTTCACCAACGCGCTCTAGAAAATAACCGTAACTATAGTGAACCTCAGGTAAATTCGGGGCCAGCTCTTTGGCATGGATAAATTTTGATTTTGCTCTTGAAATTTGATCTTGTTTTAAATAAGAGACACCCAATTCAAGATTTAATTTTGCTGCCTTGATTTTATCGGCTTGAGGAAGTTCATATAAACTGTTTAATGAACCATTTGAATCATTTGCTTTTGCCAACTTTTTAGGTTGACCGCAAGCGACTAGCGCAGATGTTAGTCCTAATAAAATGAAAAATTTCCCTTTTTTCATCATGTTATTTCTTCCTTATTGAGGGTTTAGCACTAACGCTATATTTTCTCTAAACTTTTTACTTCGTTGCGTTCTATCATTGACTTGTCCAGCCAATTGACCACATGCGGCATCTATATCGTCGCCACGCGTTTTACGTTTCATCGTAACAAGACCAGCCTGCATTAATATATCTTGAAATTTTCTGATGGTATTTTCATCTGATCGCTCATATTGCGTGCCAAAAAATGGATTAAAAGGTATTAAGTTTACCTTCGATGGTACATCTTTTAATACCCGAATTAATTCATAAGCATGCTCAGGTTTATCATTAACACCTTTGAGCATAACGTATTCCATGGTAATTCGCCGACGCTTATCATCTTTTAAATATCGCTTACATGCAGCTAATAAGGTAGCGATAGGATATTTCTTGTTAATGGGAACTAATTCTGTTCTTAAAGCATCATTAGGTGCATGTAAAGAAACCGCTAAAGCAACATCACAAGCATCTTTAAGCATGTCTATCGCGGGCACCACGCCGGAAGTACTTAACGTAACACGGCGTTTGGATAAACCATAAGCCAAATCATCTAACATTAAATTCAAGGCCATGACAACATTATCAAAATTCAACAAAGGCTCGCCCATGCCCATCATAACCACATTCGTAACAGGGCGATCGGGTATCACAAACACGCCCTCTTCTTTTAATCTCTTAACGACAACCCAAAGCTGACCGATTACTTCAGCGGCAGATAGATTTCGCTGAAACCCTTGTTGGGCGGTATGACAAAAAGAGCAATTGAGTGCACAACCAACTTGGGAAGAAATACATAAGGTAGCGCGCTCAGGTTCTGGAATATAAACTGTTTCTACAGCGCCACCACCATTAACATTAAATAACCATTTGCGCGTTCCATCTTTAGCAAGATGTTCGCTGATAATACTCGGCGGACGTATTTCACAATGTTCAGATAATTTTTGACGTAATGATTTGCTCAAATTGGTCATCAAAGAAAAATCATCACAAGATTGCGCATGGATCCATTTTAAAACTTGTTGCGCCCGAAAAGGCTTCTCACCCAAGTCAATAAAGACTTGAGTGAGCGCTTTAAGATCTAATCCTAGCAGATTTATTTTGGTCACTAGCGTACTCGATCACATAATTCATTTTCTTGAAAGAAAAATCGAATTTCACGTGAAGCTGTATCAGGTGCATCAGAGCCATGAACTGCATTTTCATCGATTGAGGAAGCAAAATCAGCACGAATTGTACCTTTATCTGCTTTCTTAGGATCAGTTGCTCCCATGACTTCTCTATTTTTAGCTATCGCATCTGGCCCTTCAAGGACTTGCACTAAAACAGGACCACTAATCATGAACTTAACGAGATCATGAAAGAAAGGACGTTCTTTGTGAACTTCATAAAATCCTTCAGCTTGATCACGCGTAAGGTGCATCATTTTTGCGCCAACAACACGCAATCCTGCTTTTTCGAAGCGGGCAATAATGTCCCCGATATGATTTTTAGCGACAGCATCGGGCTTGATGATGGATAGTGTTCTTTCAAAGGCCATTTTTTACTCCAAGGTTATTAATCCAACTAATAAGTGTAAGCCAAATTATTATACCGGATCTTTAACCCTGTGCCATCTGCCTTTTGGGGTTATGCTGATTCATTGATCCAGGCCATTTGAATGGCTTCTAGAATTTTTTCATTACTCTTTTTAGGATCATCACTAAAATCAGGCAACTCACAGATCCAACGATGCAAATCTGTAAATCGAACATACTGGGGATCCATTTCCTGATGCTTATCTGCTAAGGCTTGCGCAATTTCATATATATCAGTCCAACGAAGTGACATTAGCGCTTCTCCGAAACTTGGTTAAGGGTATATTTTGGAATTTCAACCGTTAAGTCTTCATCATCGATGATTGCCTGACAACCTAAACGAGACTGTACTTCAAGCCCCCAGGCTTTATCTAATAAATCTTCTTCACGCTCAGAAGGGGGGTT
Source organism: Candidatus Berkiella sp. (assembly GCA_050173595.1). Classification (GTDB taxonomy): domain Bacteria; phylum Pseudomonadota; class Gammaproteobacteria; order Berkiellales; family Berkiellaceae; genus Berkiella. The sequence continues at coordinate 3,635 of JBFXKR010000039.1, read as the reverse complement.
TAGAGAATCAAATCCTTGGCGCACAATCACATGACAAGTGGTACAAGCGCAAGATTTTTCGCAAGCATGCTCGATTTCAATCCCATTGGCGAGAGCGACATCTAATACTGTCTCGCCTCTTTGCGCTTGGACAGTTTTACCATTAGGACAAATTTGTTCATGAGGCAAAAAGGTAACTTTTGTCATGGTATAATGTGCTCAACATCATCAAGTGTTTTACCCGATAGTGCTTGGTTAAGTGCTCTGTTAAGACGAAATTCCGCAAATAGTTGAGCGCTATGTTCAATATCTTGCAAACACTGCTTTAACTTTACAATATCTTGATTTTTGATAGCTAAAGCCAGCTGTTCTTTCTTCGTTAAGAGCTCATCTCGCAACAAGGGTGGGTAAAATTCCCCATCTAACTTGAGCGCAGCGTCTAAACTTAACAACAACTGGTTAGCTTCAATTAATTTTTCATTTAACTTACGGGCTTGTATATCTTCCTGAGCATGCTCTACCGCATTTTCTATTTCATGGATAATTTGCTCTTCAGATAAGCCATAAGTTGCTTTTACGGCTATTGTGTTTTGCACGCCCGAAAGAAGTTCTTTTGCCTTCACACTTAGCAAGCCATCACAATCGACTAAAAAGGTAACTTCTATACGAGCTTTGCCCGCAATCATAGATGGGAAGCCTGACAAATCAAACTGCGCTAAAGAGCGGCAATCTTTTGCCATTTCGCGCTCACCTTGTACCACATGTAAAGATAAACCAGTTTGACCATCTTGATAAGTCGTAAACGTTTGAGTTGCCTGTGCAGGAATAGGCGTGTTTCTCATTAATATTTTATCCACAGAGCCTCCCATCATTTCTATGCCTAAAGAAAGTGGTAGCACATCTAATAACAACATATCATGGAAGGTTTGATTGCCTGATAAAATACTAGCGCAAATGGCTGCACCTACAGCAACAACTTGATCTGGATCAATATCTGTTAGTGGTGGTTTATTAAAATAGGTTGCGACACTTTCGCGTATATATTTTGCACGTGTCATGCCACCAACCAATACAACATGATCAATTTGCTCACAGGATAATTTGGCATCTTTAAGTGCTCTGTTACAAAGCGATAACATGCGCTCCATTAAAGGCGCTATTAATCCATTTAAAATCTCATTGGTGAGTTTGGCTTGCCAACCATTTTCACATGTTATGCTAACACTATCTTTTGTGCTTAAGTGCTCTTTAGCTTGTCTTGCTTGTTCTAGCAATTTTGGCGTAATACTCAAGCCTGATTGGTTAGCACACCATTTAGCAATGCAATAGTCAATATCATCGCCGCCTAGTGCCGTATCTCCTGCTGTAGCAAGCACTTCAAAGATGCCCTTATTCAGCGATAATATAGAGACATCAAAAGTGCCACCACCTAAATCAAATATGAGACAAGTTCCTGTGGCAGCTTTATCTAAACCATAAGCAATCGCTGCCGCAGTGGGTTCATTTAGCAAGCGAAGCACATGGATACCGGCTAATGTTGCAGCATCTTTAGTTGCTTGGCGCTGCGCATCATCAAAATAGGCCGGAACGGTGATAACAGCATCTGTAATTGAGTTATCGATTTTATGGGCGCGATTAAGCAAAGTTTTTAAAATCACCGCCGAAACTTGAACAGCATTGACTTGGCCAGCATTTGTTTGCAATTCACAAAATGAAGCCTCATTATCTACAAACTGATAGGTTATCCCTTGATGACTTGCTAAGACATCCTTTGGTGTTCTCCCCATGAGTCTTTTCACAGACACGATTGTGTCAAAAGGAGCATGTGTAAAACATGCTTTTGCTTGTTTACCAACCAGCACTTCACCTGAGGGCGCATAATGAACCACTGAAGGTAAAAGCGCACTGTGTTCATCATCTTTTAGAACACAAATTTTCCCATCAAGATCAAGAGCCACCAAAGAATGTGTTGTGCCCAGATCAATTCCTATTGCAGTACGTTTTTCTATTCTTGTATCTTGTGGTTCTTGAATTTGTAATAACATCTGTGACTTAACTTATTGGTTTATCTTCATATTCTTGAATCAAACGAACATAAAATTGCATTTGGCGAACAACCTCGCGCGCACCTTGCAAATCTTCGCTTTGCTGTTTATCTAAATACTTGCTTAGGGCGTGCTCACACGCTTTAAGCTTGCTATCAATATCATCTTTTAGTGTCTGTCCTTCACCCTCACCTAATCTTTCTCGCAAAGAAATTTGTTCCATTAAGAAGTCGGCAGACATCGTCGTGTCCGTTTCAGATTGTATATCAACACCTTGAATTTTTAGTAAATAAATAGCGCGTTTAAGTGGTGTACAAAGTACTTGATAGGCTTCATTAATTGTCGCAGCCAATGACATTGCTGCTCTTTTGTCGCTTATCGGCGCATTAACAAACTTATCAGGGTGCACTGTTTGCTGTAGCTGATAAAAACGAGTTTTGATTTGGGATAATTCTTGGGAAAATTTTTTTTCCAAGCCAAAAAGGGTAAAAAAATCGCTGTGTGAACTTAGCATCAACTACTCATCTGTTAAGGTAAAACTTTCACCACAACCACATTGATTACCAACATTTGGATTATCAAATTTTAGGCCTTCATTGATCCCTTCTTTTCGAAAATCCATGACAGTACCACCTTTGAAAAATTTCAAATAGATATCTTTGTCAACCAATACAGTGACATCTTCTGCTATAAAAGCATAATCAAGAGGTTTTTGGCTTTGAGGATAAGCATATTCCAAAACATATTCATAACCTGAGCAACCTGCTTTTTTAACGCCAATTCTAACGCCCAAAGGTTTTTTTTGGGCCTTTTCCATAGAGCGTCGCAAATGGTTTAAAGCACTTGATGTGATTTTTAATCCCGGATCTTGCGCTGGCAAATCAGCTGGTAGTTGCATCTTTGGCTCGTTCATTTTTTGCTCTATAGTCTTTCACTGCTGCTTTGATGGCATCTTCTGCCAATAATGAACAGTGTATTTTCACTGGTGGCAGTTTTAATTCTTGTGCTATCTGTGTATTTTTTATTTTATCAGCTTCTTCTAAAGTTCGCCCCTTTAGCCATTCAGTTGCTAATGAGCTTGAAGCAATTGCTGAGCCACAGCCATAAGTTTTAAATACCGCATTTTTAATAATGCCTGATTTTTCATCAACTTCTATTTGAAGTTTCATCACATCACCGCAAGCAGGTGCACCTACCATCCCTGTACCAACATTTGGGCTGTTTTTATCAAGATTTCCAACATTTCTTGGGTTTTCGTAGTGATCGATTACTTTTTCATTATAAGCCATTGTACCCTCTTTAAACTCTTGTAATTAATGCGCAGCCCACTCAATGGTGCTTAAATCAATACCTTCTTTATACATGTCCCACAAAGGTGACATATCACGCAACCTGGTAATAATGTTACGAACACTTTCAATCGCGAAATTGACTTCCTCTTCAGTGGTAAAGCGACCAATTGAAAAACGTAAGCTACTATGTGCAAGCTCATCATTTAAACCTAATGCGCGTAAAACATAAGATGGCTCAAGGCTGGCTGAGGTACAAGCAGAACCTGAAGACAGCGCTAGATCTTTTAATCCCATGATTAACGATTCGCCTTCAATATAG
>JBFXKR010000038.1:0-8412 GCA_050173595.1 Candidatus Berkiella sp. | reverse complement strand
TTATGAATAAAATAAAACTTGCATCACTTTTTTTTTCAGCCATTTTACTTTCCGTTTGTTCATTAACGTCAGTTAAGTGTTTTGCTGATTTAGTCGTAATAGCGAATAAAGATTTACCCGTTTCATCACTTTCTCGAGATGAAATCTATCGAATTTATCTTGGCAAAACTAAATTTTTAGGCAATGGCGTAAAAGTTATTCCAGTTGATCAAGCAACCGGCAGTGCTTCTCGTGAAAAATTTTACTCAACCGTCATTAAAAAGAGCGATCCTGAAATAAAGTCCTATTGGTCACGCGTCATCTTCACTGGACAAGGCAATCCACCTATTCAAGAGAGCGATGATACCGCTGTTAAAGATCTTGTTGCCAAAAACCCAAACTGCTTGGGATATGTTGATAAATCAGTCGTCGATAACAGCGTTAAAGTGCTGTATACCGTTCAATAATCTCACCTCATAAATACGATCGCTTTTAATACTTAGTATGATAAATATGCTATTTTTTATATTTACTGAAGCAGATCTTATTGATATTGAGTAGCCTAATGAATCGAGTGGCTGTATACATTATATCTGGATTTTTCATTATCCTGGTTGTTGTGGCATCGCTTGCTACTACACTCTATTTTTCATGGCAACAAGCCAGAGAATCTGAGAGAGACAAACTATACGCTGTGTCTAGCGTCGCTAAACAAAGAATTCAAGATTGCTTTGATCGTGTCTATCGAACTTTAGACAGAGCAGACAAAATTCAATCCGCACCATGCTCTGAAGAGCATCTCACTGCCATGCGAAACCTTGCTTTTAAGAATAGTTATGTCAGTGATATAGAATATCTTGAAAACAATACAGTGAAATGCAGTTCAAGTGGTTTAAATAGCAGCACTATCAGCATTCCAACGCAAGGCTATCAGTTGGCAAATAACGTGACCTTATTAACGAATATCTCACCCTTAGATAGGCATTGGAAGAAATATATTGGTCTTAAACGAGATAATTACAATGTGTTGGTTGATTCAAAAAGGCTAACAGATCTTGGTATAGATTCTTATTTTAGTGTGGCGATAGTGACTGATAAAGGTCAAGTGATGAGCACGCTTAACTCGCCAGATCCCGAAATTATAGAGCAGGTAATTAAGAAACCTTCGCTACGCTATGCCAATAAACAGATTGTGGCGGTTGATAAAATGCCAGATTTATATATTATCGTTTCAGAATCGCGCAGTTACGTTCTTAAAAAATGGCGTGAAGATTTATTAATTTTTGCCCCATTTGGCATTGTGTTGGCGATAGCATTATCAGCTATTGTGCTTTATTTTTCTAAGCGTCGACTTTCACTCTATGGTGAGCTAAAACTTGCTATAAAAAGAAAAGAATTTATTAATTATTATCAGCCTATCATTGATAATAAAACAAATGCCTGTATTGGCGCTGAAGCTTTAGTGCGTTGGCAAAGATCCGATGGTACCATGGTTCGGCCTGATTTATTTATTCCGTTAGCAGAAGAAACTGGGCTTATCATACCGCTGACAGATCAAGTGTTGCAGCATATCGTAAAAGATCTTAAGCACTATTTTATTGATGATAGAAATTTTCATGTTGCAATTAATGTTGATGTCAGAGATTTTGTCTCAGGGCGTATTTTTACACAATTAGAATCAACCCTTGAAGGTACTGGGATTGAGCGTGATCAGATCTGGCTTGAAATCACGGAACGCGGCTTGATAGATATTGCTGCCAGCAAAGAAAAAATTACCCGCGCTCGTGAGTCAGGCTATGTGATTGTTATTGATGATTTTGGCACCGGGTATTCAAGTTTGTCATATTTAAGAGGCTTGCCATTAGATGTGCTTAAAATTGATAAGTCATTTGTTAGCACTGTGGCCACTGATTCGGCAACAAGTAGTGTAACCTACCATATCATCAATATTGCAAAATCACTGAATTTGAAAATAGTTGCAGAAGGAATTGAACTAAGAGAACAAGCAGAATATTTAATTGAGAAAGAAGTTGATTACGCGCAAGGATGGCTATATGCCAAAGCAATGCCACTTGATGAGTTCATCGCCTTTTATCAAGTAACCAATAAAAATCTCAAAGAAATCAGTTAAGAACCTTGGAGATGCTATGCGCAAACTGATTAATAAGCTTTTGCTGATAAGTGCTTTGATGATCACTTGTACAAGCGTGCTTGCACAAACCATTAAAATCGGTGTTGCTGCCTCATTATCTGGCGCTAACCGATCAGTTGGTTACCAGCAATGGCAAGGCGTTGACTTAGCTGTGCAAATAATAAACCAAAACGGTGGTATCAACGGTAATAAAATAGAGCTCATTGATGGAGATGATCGTTGTGATCCAGATGAAGCCATCAAAGTTGCTAAGCGCTTAGTGCAAAATAAGGTAACAGCAGTGATAGGGCATACATGCTCTGGCGCCACACTTGCTGCCCAAAAAATTTACAATGATGCCAATATCGTGATGATCACGCCTTCTTCAACAGATCCGAATATAACAAATCAAGGATTAAAATTAGTTTTTAGAACCTGTGGTACTAACGACATGCAAGCAGATGTTGCTGCCAACTTTATAACAAAAGAGCTATCCCCCAAAAAGATAGCAATTGTCTATGTGAACATTCCCTATGCAAGCACTTTGGGAGAGCTTGCAAAAAAATCTCTGGAAAAACACGATGCAAACATTGTGCTTTTTCAAGCTATAGAACAAAGGCAATGGAATTTTGATAAACTACTTCAAGAAATAAAAGAAAAAGATCCCGATGTGATTTATTTTGCCGGCATGTATCAAGAAGCGGGAAGATTCTTACGAAAACTGCGTGAGCAGCGCATTATGGGCACTTTTGTGTCTGGAGATGGTATTGCTACATCTAACTTTGTTCAAGCTGCTGGTGGACCCTATATGGTAAAAGGTGTTTATATGACCTTTTTTGAACCGGCAAAATCATCGCAAGCAAGCGATGTTATGAGTAAATTTGAAGAAAATCGCATCAAACCAGATGGCTTTACCTTAAATGCCTATGCCGCAATGCAAGCGCTTGCACAAGCCATTAAGCAAAGCGGCTCTTTTGAAGGTAAGAAAATAGGTCAATGGCTGCACAGTCATGATGTGCAAAGTGTTATCGGTGATTTACAATGGAATGAAAAGGGCGATCTTAAAAATGCGCCGTTCGCCATCTACCAATGGAATGACGACGGAGAGTATGAACGTTATTAAGTACAGATAAAAAAAAAGCCTCAATTGAGGCTTTTTTACGAAGTAAGATGTTTAATCTCTTTGGCCGCTAAAGAAAGAAAGTAGCTGTAGCAAAGATAAAAACATATTGTAAAGTGATACATAGATGGAAACAGTTGCCATAATGTAGTTACGTTCACCACCATGTATGATTTGGCTTGTTTCAAACAAGATGAGCGCAGCGCTAATCATCATAAAGCCGGCTGAAAGTCCTAATTGTAGCATTGGCATTTGCGTAAATAGGCTTGCAACAACACCTAATAAAAGCACAATAGATCCTGCCATCAGAAAACCGGCAAGGAAGCTAAAGTCTTTACGTGTTGTTAAAGCATAACCGGATAAAGCAAAAAAGATAATGCCGGTGCCGCCAAGAGCAGTAAAGATAAGCTCTTTACCATTTACAAACTGGTACAGGTACATGTTCAGCACAGGGCCTAGTGTGTATCCCATAAAGCCGGTAAAGGCAAAAACAGAAAGAATGCCTAATGCGCTATTTCTCGTTGCGTTAATAAGAAAAATTAAACCAAAGTACACAAGGAAGGTAATCGCCCCTAGTGACTTGGCATTGGTGATCATCGCAACATAAGCCAGCGCAGCACTAAAACAGATAGACGCTGCCAGTAAGATATAGGTGTTCTTAATGACTGAGTTTGTTTCTAAAATAGACTCAGTTCTGGAACGAACGATGGTTTGTTGTTGGTTAGCCATGGATTATCTCCTTACCTTAACCTATTGATTATCAATTATTATATCACACCCAGCCCCTTTACAATAATCCCTCAGACCAAGTGATCCTAAGGATATACAGTGAGTGTTAATTAACTGTAATAATATCATAAGCTTATCGCTTGGCAAGGGAAATTGATTGGGAGTATTTGCAATAGTGGGAGAGCTTGGGTAGACTGCGCAATCACTCGGAGAGGTGGCAGAGCGGTCGAATGCGGCGGTCTTGAAAACCGTTAAGGGGAAACCCTTCCAGGGTTCGAATCCCTGCCTCTCCGCCAATAAGAAAGTGCCCAAAGGGTACTTTCTTATTGGGGCAGGGATGAGAACCTATGGTTCGACTAAAAATAAGCGCGAACAGATGCGAAGCATCAGCGGTTATTTTTGGACGAAAGCGCAGCGGACGCCCCCTAAAACTAAAACTTTTGACTACATTGTAAGTCGCACGACCAACCTATTACGCTAATTACCCCTCATCTAGCTCTAGCATTAGGCTTCACCCTAGGTTATTCTGAGTGCGTATATCAACGCCATCTTTTAAGGATGCAAACTTGATCACAGTACTTATTGTCGATGACCATGAGCTAGTAAGAGCGGGTATCCGCAGCCTTCTCTCATCGGTTAATGGACTTAAAGTAATTGGAGAAGCATCAAGTGGGGAAGAAGCAGTTAAGATTGCCCGCGAGAAGCACCCAAATGTGGTTTTGATGGATGTTAGAATGCCTGGCATTGGTGGCCTTGAAGCCACACGAAAATTACTTCGAGCAGATCCAGATATCAAAGTGATTGCTCTTACTGTTTGTGGTGAAGAGCCTTTTCCTTCTAAATTACTACAAGCAGGCGCGGCCGGTTATCTCACCAAAGGTTCTGCCTTAGATGAAATGGTGCAAGCTATTCATTCTGTGTTTCATGGCAAGCGTTACATTAGTCCTGAAGTTGCTCAACAGCTTGCGCTCAAACACCTTTCTGATGAAAAAGTTTCACCGTTTGAAACATTATCTGAAAGAGAACTGCAAGTGATGCTCATGATAACCAGCGGTCAAAAAGTGCAAGAGATCTCAGACAAACTCTGCTTAAGCCCCAAAACTGTGAACAGTTACCGTTACCGCTTGTTTGATAAGCTCAATGTGCATAGCGATGTGGAATTAACGCATCTCGCTATACGCCATGGGATCTTAGATACTGAAACTTCAGCTTCATAATTAAAAGTTTGGCTTCATGTTTGATGCAAAATCCTTTTTAGCATCGGTTACCTCAAGACCTGGGGTGTATTGCATGCGTGATGCTGCCAATCATGTCTTGTATATTGGCAAAGCAAAAAATCTTCATGCGCGCTTAAGCAGTTATTTTCGTCCACTGGATGATTTGCGCCTAACCCAAATGGTTAGCAAAATTGGCAGCATTGATATTACGATTACCCATAGTGAAATTGAAGCATTACTGCTTGAAAATTCGCTCATCAAATCATTAAAGCCCAAATATAATGTGCTTTTTCGTGATGATAAATCTTATCCTTATTTGTTTGTTTCAAAGCACACTTTTCCACGGTTAGTGTATTTTAGAGGAAAATCTAAAGAACAAGGCACCTACTTTGGACCTTACCCAAGCGCCGTTGCGGTAAAAGAGTCGTTAAACCTGCTTCAAAAGTTATTTAAAATTCGTCAGTGTGATGATACGTTTTTTGCAAATCGTTCACGTCCTTGTTTGCAATATCAAATTAAACGCTGCACGGCACCTTGTGTGGGTTATATTAGCCAGGAAGATTATGCGCAAGATGTAGAAAATGTCTCGCTTTTTTTAGCAGGCAAAGAAGCTCAAATTATGACTAATTTAATTCATAAAATGGAAGAAGCATCCACACGTCAGGATTTTGAGCATGCGGCAATTTTGCGCGATCAAGTTGCTAATTTGCGACATTTGCATGAACAGCAAGTAGTTTTCAAGCAAAGAGGCAATGCGGATGTGATTGCCGTTTCTGAGTTAAAAGGCCACTTTTGTTTGCAGTTGCTCTACATTCGAAAAGGTCAGATGTTAGATAGCCGTTCGTTTTACCCCTCACAAACAGGTGAAGGTAATAAAGAAAGCGTTTTACGCAGTTTTATTATTCAGTTTTATTTAGATCAAGAAAATAAATTGGATTATCCGCAAGAAATCATTGTGAATGTGCCGATTGAAGACCAAGCACTTATCAGCGCATCGTTAAGTGATCTAACCAAAAGGCAGGTTAAAATTTTTCAGCCATCTCGTGGCGATAAATTAAAGTGGACGCAACTAGCCGAGCACAATGCGATGCAGGCTTTACAAAGAAAAGATTCTAGCAGCTCGGTGCAGCAGAAAAAATGGATAGAATTAAAAAAGACTTTGGGAATTAAAAATGGTTTTCATCGCATTGAGTGTTTTGACGTAAGCCATACCTTTGGTGAGGCAACTATTGCATCATGTGTGGTGTTTGATCAAAATGGCCCAGTCAAAGCCGAATATCGACGATATAACATTGAGGTGAAAGCCAATGATGATTACGCCGCCATGGAACAAGTACTCACCAAAAGGTATTTAAAGCGCAAATCAGAAGATAAAGAGCTGCCCGATGTGATCATGGTTGATGGTGGTAAAGGGCAATTGCATCGTGCTCAAAAAGCAATGTTAGAATGTCAGATTTTAGATATTTTATTAATTGGTATTGCTAAAGGCGAGGGACGCAAGCCTGGGCTTGAAACAATTTATGTCACAAAATCGCAAAGCGAAGAAGAAGCCATCATTAAATTAGGGCCAACCTCAATGGCGTTGCATTTATTGCAGCAAATTCGCGATGAAGCGCATCGCTTTGCCATTACAGGCCATCGTCAAAAGCGTGGTAAAGCGCGCACTACCTCCACCCTGGAAACCATTGAAGGTGTGGGTGCAAAACGCCGACAAAAGTTGCTTAATTATTTTGGTGGCTTACAGGGTTTGATGTCGGCAAGCGAGGAGGCGATTGCACAAGTGCCAGGGATTGGAAGTGCACTGGCTGCGACCATTTATCTGAAACTTCATGGAAAATGAATTTAAGGTTGCGAGGCATTAAGCCACATGCTAGTCTCGCTACACAGCTATCAAACTCTACATAATGAATGCGTTGAGAACAGAATGAGCGCGAAGGTTTTCAATATCCCCAACCTTTTTACTGCAGCTAGGATCTGTATGATTCCATGCTTTGTGGTTGCGTTTTATTTACCTACCAAACATGCAGGTATGATCACCGCTGGGATCTTTTGCTTTGCTGGATTCACAGATTGGTTAGATGGATTTCTTGCAAGACTGTTAAATCAAACTTCAAGATTTGGGGCTTTTCTTGATCCTGTTGCTGATAAATTGATTGTTGCGGTGGCTTTAGTGCTACTGGTAGGGGAGTATGGCAAGGTGTGGCTAACCATCCCTGCTGCCATTATCGTCAGCCGTGAGATAGCTATTTCGGCCTTGCGAGAGTGGATGGCTGAGATCGGTGAGCGTACCAAGGTTTCTGTTAGTTACATAGGCAAATTAAAGACATTTATTCAAATCATTTCAATCATTATTCTGCTTGCCCATCCTTCTGATTGGGATCTGTATTGGGTGAAAGTTGGGGTGGTGTTAATGTATTTAGCAGCCGTTCTAACCTTGTGGTCAATGGTTTCTTATCTGCAAGCTGCTTGGGCCGCCATTACCGAGTAGCATGCGCTAACGCTTTCTAACATAACGAAAAGATGCTTGACAGCGTTGCCGAAATCTTTAACAATGGCCACCTCTTACGTGTGCGGGAATAGCTCAGTGGTAGAGCACAACCTTGCCAAGGTTGGGGTCGCGAGTTCGAGCCTCGTTTCCCGCTCCAATTTACTAAATGCAACATTGTACTCATTATTGCTACTTGGTAGCGATGGGCGTCGGCTGGGTGTCAGAGTGGTTATGTAGCGGCCTGCAAAGCCGCGTACGCCGGTTCGATTCCGGCCCCAGCCTCCAAGAACAAGTGTTGTAGAGTTGTGAAGTATTTTGTTTTAAAGACAACGAAGCATAAAATCAAAATACGAAGAATGAAGCCCGGGTGGCGAAATCGGTAGACGCAAGGGACTTAAAATCCCTCGGAGCTTATCCCTCCGTGCCAGTTCGAGTCTGGCCCCGGGCACCACTAGCAAATCTTATTTTTTCAAATCAAATTTTAATTTCCTCTTCGAAATAAAAATCAATTTAACCCCATGCTGCATCCCCATGCTGCGCTTCGCTTGCAAGGGGCTATTATGCGTCGCTGCTGCCGCAGCGGTGGATGATGATTGAATTGATGTTTTCTCATGCATCCCCATGCTGCGCTTCGCTTGCAAGGGGCTATTATGCGTCGCTGCTGCCGCAGCGGTGGATGATGATTGAATTGATGTTTTCTCATGCATCCCCATGCTGCGCTTCGCTTGCAAGGGGCTCATGCGTCGCT
>JBFXKR010000037.1:0-8415 GCA_050173595.1 Candidatus Berkiella sp. | reverse complement strand
CCCAATCCACTTGGCAAAATGATTTATACCGCGAACGACTTCAGATAAGATAACTGACTTAAATGTATTTCATTACAATTACCCATTAGCCTTGAAGATACGAAGATTCAATTCAAAAGTGTCTTTTCACGATGGGGGGTATTAAGGGGGAGAATTGAGATTATTCCCCTGATTGCAAGTGCGAATCGAACTCGTGCGGCGCATTTAAACCAAGATATACCGCTTGTGATTAAACACTAAAAAATTGCATGTTTAGGAACGAGCGGTATAAAATGATGGCCTACCAAATCAGCAGTAAAAGGTTACTTCATGCTCAATGAGGCCATGATAGAAGAGCTGGTAAAAATCAGTCAATTTTTATGTGCAAAGGGGTTTGCGCCCGCAACCAAAGGTAATTTTTCAGCCAGACTGGATGATAAATCATTTGTGATTGGTGGCGCCAACAAAGATAAAAGTGTTTTTACAAAATATGATTTTATTATCTGTGATTTACAAGCAAATGTAATTTCAGGTGATGCTTGCGCGGATTGCGCAACCCATTTGCATGGATTTATTTATAATCAATCACCTTATACAAACTGTGTATTACAATCTTATTCAAAGCCGATACAGGTGCTTTCAAGATTAAATCAACATCAACCGTATATTCATCTTAATGAAAAGCGTATCGTTGTTTATGAGAATAATACTAATCTTTTACAAAATATTCAGTCCCAATGGGAAACGGTTAAACAACAACAAACTTTTGTAGTGCACGGACTTGGTCTATTTAGCATGGGCTTGACTGTTTTTGATGCAAAACGCTTGATGGAAGAATTAGAATTTTTAGCTGATTGTGAATTATCTTACTTATCAACAAATCAAAGGATTTAACATGTCAGAAGACTTAGACGGTATTAAAAGAGCCATTGCAGGATATAAAAAATTTTCTAAAGAAGATGGTAATCATGTTTTAGAAGTAGATTATGAACTAAAGCCTATGAAACTAAGCTTTTTACAAGACTTATTTGATGTGGATGAAAATGATCCAGATCCTGCAGTACGTTTCTTGATTAGGCCACTTGAAATCAGTGCCAGCCAAGCAAGGGCATTACAGCCATTTGTTATCGGCGGAACGCTTGACGTTAATAAACATGATTATATGCTTGAATGTTTTGTAGATGAAGAAGGCGAGTAAAATGGAACAAGATGATGGTAACGTTGAAACCATTTTACATACAGCTGTACGTGAAAATGATATTAGTTTAATAAAAGCATTATTAAACCAAAAAGATGTAAAAATATCGGCACAAAATAAACAGGGGGACACCCCTTTGCATATTGGTGCTCAAAATGGTTGTTTAGAAGTCGTGACGCTGTTGCTCGCAAAGGGTGCTGATCCCACAATAGCTGATTTCGCAGACGGCTATACGCCACTACATTGGGCTGCATATAATGGCCATAGTGAAGTTGTTGATTTGTTGGTACAGCTACCGATAGATTTAAATGTCACTGAGCCACATGATAAATTAACACCATTGCATTTGGCTGCACTTTTAGGACATACTGAAGTTGTTGAAATATTAATTCATGCACCCAAAATAAATATCAACGCTACAAATGCTTATGGAAACACCCCACTTCATTTAGCTGCAGGAGCTGGCTTTGTGGGTGTTGTGGACGTGCTTACGCGTGCCAAAGGGATTTTGCTAAATGCACGTAATCAAGAAAACATGACCCCTTTGCAGCTTGCTGCGATGGAGGGTGAAAGTGAAGTGGTTCGTATTTTGATTAACCATCCTGATATTGAAATCCAAAACGATGATGAGGCATAGGCTGCGCCTCATCTAATCGCAAGGTTACATTCTTTCACAACGGTGCTTTGAATCTTTAAGATCTATATTGTGTTGCATAGTTGGTCATGCTACTCTCCTGAAAAAGCCATCTCTTATCATTTATTCAACAGGTAACACCATGTGGATTGATCTTAGTCCGCTTATTAAAAATCGAGATTTTCGCTATCTCTATTTTGGCCAATTTATTTCATTACTAGGAACGATGTTCAGCTATGTTGCTTTGCCGTTTCAAATTTATGAAATAACCCAGTCCACCTTTGCTGTGGGGTTGTTAGGGGTGGTTGAGCTTGTCCCGCTCCTGTTAACGGCATTTATTGGCGGAGCACTTTCGGATGTGATGGATAGAAGAAAGTTACTGCTGTGGTCAGAGCTTGGTATGTGTTTGGGGTGCGGACTCCTCTTAGCCAATTCTTTGCAAGCGCATCCAAATGTATGGGCTATTTATATTGTTGCTGGATTACTCTCTGCATTGAGTGGTTTACATCGACCTTCATTAGATGCCTTGTTTCCCCGCCTTGTATCACATGATGAAATTCAAGCAGCCAGCGTATTAGCTTCTTTGAGGGGCTCTGTAGGTATGATTGGTGGTCCAGCATTGGCAGGTTTGTGTATTTCATACTTAGGTTTACCTTGGACCTATGCAATAGATTTACTCAGTTTTCTTGTATCACTGCTAGCAATTGCATTAATTAAGAGCATGGCACCCATCGGCGGCCAAGATAAGCCAAGCCTTAAAAGCATTGTAGAAGCCCTTCGCTATGCCATGAGTCGACACGAATTGCTAGGAACCTATGTGGTAGATTTTTCTGCCATGGTATTTGCAATGCCAAATGCATTATATCCTGCGATTGCTCAGTCCTTAGGTGGTACAAAGTATTTGGGTTGGCTCTATTCGGCCCCAGCAGTCGGTGCCCTCATTATTACCATATTGAGCGGATGGACTAAAAATATAAAACGTCACGGTGCGGCAGTGATTATTGCTGCAACATGCTGGGGGTTGGCGATGGTAGCTTTCGGTTTTGCGCCCAGTTTGTTGTTAATGCTGCTGTTTCTCGTCATTGCCGGTGCTGCAGATGGGGTGAGTGGTATTTTCAGACTCACCATCTGGAATGAAACGATTCCTGATAAAATTCGAGGCCGTATGGCCAGCCTTGAAATGGTGAGCTACATGAGCGGGCCTTTGTTGGGTAATACTTATGCCGGCTTTATTGCTTCTGTGACCACAACACACATTGCAATCACATCAGGTGGAAGCTTATGTGTTGTTGCAGTCTTGTTGAGCGCTATTTTGCTGCCTGGTTTTTGGCGATACAACCGAATTCAAAAACCTAATGCTTAAAGGCGATTACCGAAATACCGGTCTTAGGGTCAAATGAACAGCCTGATGGCCGGTATCTGTTGCCCCAACAGAAAAGTAAATTGGGCCTAAAATGGAGTCTGCTCCGATAAAAACACTGCCAGAGCCAATAAATCGATTTTGTGATAAATTAGGATTTCCCCAAACTTTTCCCTTTTCAAGTGATGCACCAACATAAATTGGCAAAGGACGATTAGGGATCACATGCAGGTTCTTCCATTGATAATAATAAATAGCAGTGATGAGCGCTGAATTATCGCCATAGAGCTCTTGGGTATTAAGTCCGGTTAATTCATATAATCCACCTAGAAAATATCGCTGAGTAACACTCGGTGTATTGTCTAAAGTTCGGTTATAAACTGTTCCCAAAGCAAAAGAGTGTTTGCCACAAGATAATGCACCAAGGTTGGAAATTTCTAATTGGGAGAAGTTATCATCACCACCAAAATCTTGATCAAAAGAAGAGAGCGAAATGTGGCCTCTTAATCCGTGATGAGGGAAGTAAGCATTATCAATGGTATCCCATTCAAAGTTAAGTCCAAGTTGACCATCATTGATATGTTCACTTTGCACTAAGTCTGGGCCAGTTCTTCGTTTTAAATCGCTATTTTGAAATTGCCAAAATGCAGATAATCGGCTCCAATTTGAAAAATTCTTTCCAAGCGCAAAAGTAAACGTACCTGCTGTGTCAAGATAAAGCGCCTGGGGATCGTAGTCAAAGTAATAGGTCACTGGTGTACGTGAGAGTGATGCCGATGGGTTAATAAACCAAGCTAAGTCGCCTGTAAAGGGCTGATACAATTCTGCAAATAACTTTTCCCCATAGCCAATATTAGCTAATACGCGCCATTCTCCCATGTATGAATTAATCTGCTGATTGGTGACACCAAGCACCAGGCCAAAATTATTAGTGCTATTAAAATTGGTATCTAGTAATAAACTTCCTTGAAAATAGATGGGATCATTTGTTACTTTTTGTGGCTTAACGGTTAAGCTTTGGCCTTGAGGCGTAGATTCAATCCCATAATAAATACGATCAAAAACACTTAGGCCATATAATTTGTTTATTTTGTCTTCGATCTCTTGTGGTGGAACATAGAGGCTATCAAAGTCAAGGTAATGAAAATAAGTGTCTGCTAATAAGGTACTCTCGCCTTCAATGCGCACCTCATCTATTCTAATAAGCTCATCACTGCTATCGTGCCTTGGATAGGCATTTGATCTACTAGAAAGCGCCATTAAGGCATGTCTATGTTGATATGCCGCTAGTTTCCCAGGAATGATCAGTTGTGAAAATTTTGAAAAATCTGAAGTGTCGGCATGATTTAGATTTGGTACAATCACAACATCATTGGCTGTTAACATCGATTCGCTGTGTTTTTCATTAATGGATGTTAAAATATTTGTGATTTGACCAAGGACACTTGTTAAATCAATAATTTCTGCTTTTGTTGATAAAGGTGTGCTGACGTTTACAACAATTAGCACATCGGCGCCCATGCTTTTTGCGATATCAACAGGCAAGTTATCACTCACCCCGCCATCAACTAATAAATAATTTTTCATATCGATGGGTGAAATGATGCCAGGTACGGCCATACTTGCCAGCAATGAAAGGGCAAGATCTCCATCTTCCAAGATGACTGGGTTTCCCGTGATCAGATCGGTTGATACTGCTTTAAACGGAATACTTAGCCTATCAAAATTTTTAATTGGCTCTTCATGAAGCAAATAGTGATTAAATACTTCATATAAAGTTTGCCCTGTGATCAGGCCTGATGGAATGTGGATTTGACCATGAGAATAACTAATAAAGTTTTTTAATATGAAAATATCGGAATCTAGTTTGCGTCGATAATAAAGATCTGTTCGCTTAATGTTAAGGCTAAAAATATCATCCCAGTTAAGTGAGGAGAAATTGGATTTAATCGTTTGTATTGGTACGCCACTTGCGTATAAGCCGCCAATCACAGCCCCCATGCTAGTCCCAACAATAAAGTCTATTGGAACCTGCATTTCTTCGAGTGCTTCAATAACCCCAATGTGGGCAGCACCCCTTGCACCGCCACCACTTAACACAAGTCCAACTTTGGGGCGATGATGATCGTTTGCAAAAGCAAAGTTGATATTAGTTAGAACCAAAACAAGCGTAAGTAGTTTTCTCATTTAGAAATACTACACTTGGAGATAACGGCTTCAAAGTAGGTATTGAAATTATTTTGAAAATTTTTTTAGTTGGCAGGTCTACTAGGTCTTCTTAATTGACTGTCCTCGTTGTCCATTTTTTGTTCGTCAACGCCTGTTGCACTAGCATCTGCAGCAGCTGCGGCCGCAGCTCTTTTGGCTGCTTTACGTTCTTCTTTTTTCTGTCGTTTTTCAGGTGTTAAGTGCGCATATTTTTGATCTTTAAGTTTTCCAGCTAATTCCATAAGTTTTTCTTGTCTTTGCACATCTGCTGGGCTTGCTGGTTTTGGAGGGCGGTGGCTATTATTAATAGATTGCGATCTTTGAAAAAAATTTTGATAATAATCATATTCAATTTGCGCATCGAGCATTTCATTTGCTCTTTGTGCTTTATGTTCCTGCTTTTGCATTTTCAGATTAGTTAACTTGTTTGTGCCCTCGTGGTTTGTAAAATTAGCCTGGATGGCTTGTTTTACTTCTTCTTTTTGTAATAAGCCCAGCATGGCAGCAGCAGCGGCACCTGCTGCAACTTGTGATCCTGCCGCAGGGCTTGCTTGTGCGGCACCAGCGTTGACATCTAATGCTTGATTGGCTACTTGTGAAGGTTGTTGTTGAGCTGTTTTGGCAATGTGAGCATCAATTTGTGCTTTTAAAATGGCATCAGGATCAGTAGAGAGTTTAGCTTTTTTTTCAGCGCGTTCTTGTCTTCTTTCTTGGCGTCGTTCCATTTTTGCTTTAATTTTGTTTTCTGTGTCATCAAGCTCGGCTTTTTCTCTTTCAATGTCATCAATAACTTGTCCAGGGATTCGAACACGTTTCTCATGCTTTTGAGCGATGAAATTCCCTGCTAGCATATGTTTTGCATTTTGCTTTTCACGTTCAAGTTCTTGCCTTCTTTCTTGGATGCTTTGTAATTTAACTTTATCTAGCTCATCTAATCTATCTGCAAGCTTATCTTTTTGCTCATATTTATAGGCTTTATAGTGCGCTTGTGACATGGCGATTTGACAGTCATGAATAAGGTTACTTAAGTCTTCTTCTTTAACATCTTTTAACTCTTCTTTGTGCTTTTCCTTCATTTGAGTAGCTGTTTTCTTAGATTCATCTTTTAGATCTTTTAGAGTTTCATCTGTTTGTACTTGTAAATTCCTAAGCGAGTGATTAATATCGCGAATGGCGTTTTCGCGTTTAGATAGATGATGCACATTGTCATCAAAACTGTTATGCATTTCATTATTAAAAAATTCTTGTAATTCCTTTTCTAATTGCATGAGCTTATCTTTTTCAGCTTCAGCAATTCGCAGTTGGCGATCAAAATCAGCACTTGCGATTTTTATCAATAATTCTTTTAAGTCTCGTAGCAACTCTTTCATTTGTTCTGTTTTAAAATACTTCTCATAAGCTTCTTTTGCAACGGCATTTAAAAACAAACATCGCATTAAGCTAAATATTCGAAGATCTTCAATATTTTTTTTCTGCGCCAACATTTCATCAACTTCTGTTTGATGAAACTGTGTTGTTGTTTGCGCAAGTTTAATGACTTTGGGGCTGGAAGCTAAATCGGATAGTATTTGGCTAAGAATGCTTTCTTTAGTTTGATTATTTAAAATAAGTGTTCTTGGGTCAATTTTAATGTCAAATTCTGAAAACGCACTTTTGAGACGCTGATAAGACCCAGGTTGCAACAGATCGTAAATTGAAGCTTGTCTTTGTGGTGCTGTTTTCATAGTACACTTTCATGTATTTCAACCCTATATCATTAAGACAATATAAAAGGCCAGTTAGTTCATCGTTTTAGGCCCAAGTGTTATTCCAAGAAATACGATATATAGCAATAACTTAGCGCGCCAACATCCGCTTGACACACACAGCGCCTTTGGGTATCGTGTTATTGTATTAGCACGCTATCACGAAAGGCTTACCGATGAAACCAAAGCATAGTGATGATGCACATCACGAAGAATCACAAACGGCCCTCTATGAAGCTATTTTGGCATTAAAAAATGTTGAAGAAGCAAAGCAATTTTTCGAAGATTTATGCACACCTTCAGAGCGACAAGCCTTGGCTGATCGCTGGTTAGTGGTAGAGCCAATTAAACAGGGGATACCTTATCGGACCATCTATGAAGAAACAGGGGTCAGTGTCACAACGGTTGGCAGAGTTGCCAGATGCTTATCTTTTGGCACGGGTGGCTATCAGCTTATTTTCGAACGCTTAAAAAGAAAAAATCAAACAACAAAACGTTGATCATTAACGTATAGTTATTTAGAGACACATTTTTTTTAGATACCCTCTAAATAGAATTAGATAAAGTATAAAACCTTATTTTAAAAAATATACAGCTACAATCACCCTTCAAATGTGCTAATTTATCAGCAATATAGTAATCATTTTTTTATTGGAAGTTCATACAAGGTTACCCAAAAATTTCTAATAACCATAGGCTTAGACCAATACATGCGAATTATTCCAGCTATTGATATTAAATCAGGTAAGTGTGTTCGCCTTTTTCAAGGTGATTTTGAACATATTACAGAATATGAAGGACATCCTTGGGAAATAGCAAATAATTACGTAAATGCGGGCGCCAAGCAACTTCATATCGTTGATTTAGATGGTGCACAAGCAGGGGAAGCAGTTCAAACGGCACGTATAGCTCAAATCTGCCAATTACAAGGAGTTGAAATTCAAATTGGTGGTGGTATTAGATCGCATCGACATATTAAAGTGTTATTTGCAGATGGTGCTTCTCGTGTTGTGATTGGATCTTTAGCTGTTTCTTCGCCAAAATTGGTAAAAGATTGGATAACTGAATTTGGCCCTGAGCGTATTGTATTGGCATTTGATGTGCATATCGATAATAAAGGCGTGCCAAAAGTGGTGACACATGGTTGGCAAGAAGAGGCAGATAAAACACTTTGGCAGCTGATTGAAACCTATCAAGATGTTAATCTTAAAAATGTATTGTGCACTGATATTAATCGAGATGGCACGATGCAAGGCCCCAATATTGAGTTGTATCAAGAATGTATTGAAAA
>JBFXKR010000036.1:0-8523 GCA_050173595.1 Candidatus Berkiella sp. | reverse complement strand
TATTACTTGAATTGGACAAAGATGAGACAGAGCAGTCATTTGATGAGTTAGCTGAAAAAGTTCGGAATGTATTGACACAAATTGAGCAAAGCCCACAGTTAAAAAAGGATAGTAATAATCATCATCTTTGGGCAAGACTCTATCGCGACGCTTTTATGTATGGTGATGTGTTAAATCTCTATGATATGCGGGTGTTAGCCGCGTGGCGGATATTTAGTTTACGTCTTAAAAAGATGTTAGATGAATCAAAGGTAGAAGAGCTAAATAG
The DNA here is from genome assembly GCA_050173595.1 of Candidatus Berkiella sp. GTDB lineage: Bacteria > Pseudomonadota > Gammaproteobacteria > Berkiellales > Berkiellaceae > Berkiella. The sequence goes on along the minus strand of JBFXKR010000036.1, from coordinate 8,255 downwards.
TGCTGGAAATATGTTTGTTGCCAGATTTAATGATATTGATTTATATGAGATTAAAACCTGCTATTTAGAATTCATGGGGCAGTTGATTAGGTTAGGTGAAAAGCAATCTGCGAGACTTATTCATCAGTACTTAGGTATTGCAAAAAAAATAACGCAATATGCCGAAAGTGAAGGGGGGATGTCTTTAGAGCAAGTTGCCACTGTGACAAATTTGCCATTCCTACACGGACTAAGTTTATCTAAAGCATTATCGCCAGAAGAATCTAATGTTCTTGTTAACTCCAAAGAAAGCCGCTTTATAGCAGAAGTATTAAAAAAACTTTTGCAAATTACGCCACTTAACAAATCTTTTGAAGAAAACCTGGAATATTATGGCAGTTTTTCACAAAATGATCCTCAGTTTCGCGAGCACCTTGTAAGCTTATTAGCGGCAAGCTTAGAGAGCTTAACCTTGGTAGATAAAGGCTTAAAACCCTTAAGACAATCAAAACCATTTGCAGAGCAGCTCGATGAATCAGTTGCAAAGCTAAAGTCAAAAAAACCTTCAGAGCCAGCTCTGGGCTGTAGTATTTATCATCAAGCACCATGGGTACCAAATTTTACAGCTCCTGATCCTGCTCCTATGCCTCTGAGTTTATCTAGTAAGGGTGATAATTTAGGCAAGAATTATCAAGAAGCAGATGATAAATATGTAACTAGAGATAAAGATATAGTATCTCAGCATTCCAAAGATGCTGCGCCTAATTTGAATCTTCAAAGAAAAGAACACAAAGGAAGCAAGAAGCGAAACCACAAAAAGTAATTCTAGGACACCCATCACAATTAATTTCTTTCAGGACACTCATCGAAGTTAAATTAGCGACTAATATTTATAATTTATCTTCAAAATCATCTTGCGAAATGCATTACGCCATGTAACAATTATTTGGTATATCAAGAGTTGTTTAATGGATATAAGCATTTTTTGAAAAAGTAGTTTTATTATGACTTTGCCACGCTCTGAATTAGTAGATTTGAATCAAACCTCATATTATCACTGCATGACACGTTGCGTGCGTCGTACTTATTTATGTGGTGTTGATCAACAAACAGGGCAAGACTTTTCTCATAGAAAGGCTTGGCTTCAAGAGCGTATTTTGTATTTATCGACTATTTTTGCCATTAAAATATGCGCTTTTGCGATTATGAGTAATCATTATCATATTGTGTTATACGTCAATGAATCACAAGCAAATGCTTGGTCGCAAGATGAGATATATTCTCGATGGAAAGCCTTGTTTCCTAAAAATGCACAAATGCATAAGGAGCTGCCCGAGAGTAGATTTCTAGAAAAAATTGCACAATGGCGAGAGAATTTAATGAGCATCAGTAAGTTTATGAGCTGTTTAAATGAGCCAATAGCACGATATGCAAATGCTGAAGATAACTGCACTGGTCGCTTTTGGGAAGGACGTTTTAAATCTCAAGCAATCTTAGATGAAGGTGCTTTGCTAGCTACAATGGTATATGTTGATTTAAACCCTATTCGATCAAAAATGGCTGAAACCCCTGAAACATCAGAATTTACTTCAATATATGAGCGAATCAAAGATATTGCTAAGTCGAAAGCCAAAAATAACAAAATAGATATTGATAAGGCTCGGCAACCCTCAAAGCTTATGCGATTTTCAAACGCTAGAAATTGTGATAATGAGAATGAACCATGCATAGATTTTTCATTGAAAGATTATTTAGAGCTGGTTGATGATACTGGAAGAGTTATCAAAGAGAATAAAAAGGGTGCTATCTCAAATAAATTCTCACCAATCTTAATGCGCTTAAACTTAAACCCCAGTCATTGGCATGATCTGATAAAAGGCCTAGAACATGGATTTTATTATGCGATTGGCAGTGTTGTTTCATTACAATCCTTTAGTGCGAAATATTCAAAACGCAACCCAAAGGGCGTTAAAGCTGCTAAACATAGTTACCTGAAATCTGCTTAAACCAGTTTTAACTAGATTTTCTGTATAAACCTTCTCTTTAATCATTTACCTAAAGAAAGTTTTCAACACCTTAGTGATTTAGTTCATTACAACTTTCATCATGCAACATGCTTGGATTTTGAAATCCATTATGATGGGTGTCAACGAATATAATTTAGTACCCAATACGATGGGTGTCCTCAAGATTTCCTTTAAAGATGGCTGTCCTTGATATGGGGCGGTTACTCCTAAATATAATTATGTCATAAAATACTTGCTTTGTAGTTATCAAACTTATAAAATGCGGCTGACTTTACGGTCTTAAATCCAATATTAAAGACAACACCTAATTAAAAAAGCTATTTCTTTGCGTGCAGATGCAAGGATTGTCGCAATTTGATCATTTTATGAGGTTGAAAATGAAAAAAGGTCCAACTCAAAGTATTAGTCCTAGAGAATCAATATCAAAATTAATTGAAGAATTTAATCGAATTTGCGATAAAGACGTTGCTTTTGAGGAGTGGGACTTTTCAACACTATTTGCTGAACCTTATAACGTAAAAACTTTAAGCAAAAAGGAAATATATGCATTTGTTGACGATTTCAAAGATTTCAACAATGGAAAAATGATAGGAGTTCCTATTGAAGAAGCTATCATTAACTACCCTAAGCTGCAGGAAAATATTGACAAACAAATTGGTACTTTGAATGCTAAATCTGAAGAAAATACATTAAGCGATCAGCAAATAGTAGATTTATGTTTTGATAACGAAGCCATCCATGCTGGTGAGAGCAGAATTTTATGTTTACATTCATTTTTAGACGTATTAGTCCGTCAATTTGAAAAACTATATCCAGCAGAAAAACAAGATGTGATTGCTCAAATACTATCTGTCATGTTTCTTCACTTGCCTAATTGTCTTATTTACAGAGGAAAACAATATTTATCAGTTGGCGATATCAGTGAGCATGAAACACTAGAGCTTAACATAGGAATGTTAACAAAGTACTTGGAACCCTACATTTCATCTGAAGATAGGGATGTTTTTCTAAAAAGAACAGCAGATATACTTCATGCATTAGAAATTTCATATAGGTACGGTTTGTTATTGGATGATAGTGAAAATGCTCAAAAGTGTAAGGATCTGTTTGAGTCGGTACTAAAAAAAGCTACAGATGCATTACCAGATGCAAAGAAGCAACACTCAAAAAGCAGAAAAAAACAACAAAAGAAAGCTCCAGGAGAAAAGCAAGCACTTTCTCTTGAGGAGCTTGAAAATCAAATTGAACAAATCACAAAAAAATTGAAATTAACACACGATACCTTTGTATCAAATCCTTGGATGCCCCTTTTTCGGGCATATACCGAAGATTTTGAACCAACGATGCCACTTGAGAATCTAGATGTTGATAATGCTTTAAACAGTCTCTTAGCTCAAATCGACACCCCAGATTTTAATGCCCAGTTTTTTGTTGAGCAATTGGTATTGATTACTACCTATTTTGAAAATCCACCTACTGAAATTACTTTCGAAACAATTGAAAATTATGCCAATTTTCTAAAAACATTGTCTCAAAAATTTAAAACAAATAATATAACTAAAGAGTTCAATTTAGATCTAACTATCTCAGCTTTACTATTAGATATAGAAGATCTCTATACTAACGATAAAATAAGCGAGATACTTCAAGAGTGCGCTACGCTTTTGAATGAAGATATTCAGAGTAATTTAATATTATCTGAAGAAGATTACATTAAATCATGCGAGCAGTTACTACATGAATATCAGATATATGCTAATAAACCTAAAAATGAAATTGAACATCTTGCACTTGCAAGAAAATTAAAGGGCGTTATACACGAGTTTAAAATTACCCCACAACAAGCTATAACTCAAGAACGCGTGAAGGCCTTTCAAAACGCTGTTATTAAAATCATGATGCTTTTTAAATCGAATAACCTTTATTTAAATATCGCTAAATCTGTAAATCAAGCCATTACACCTATTAGAGCAGCACTTGCGAGCGAGGCAGCAAAAGCAACACCCCAAGTTGAAGAACCTGAAGATAGTGAAGAAGATACTGAAATTGATACTGCATTGCTTTTAGATGAACCAGTACAAGATGAAAGCGATTCTGATTCAGCATTTGATATTGATAAAACACCAGTCATTTCTTCTGATGACACGCCAGTGGTTTCCCCACCGCCGTCAGAGTCACCTTCTTTAGTGGTTGAACAAGACTGCACTACATCTTCTTCTCAAAATGATGTTGATAATGAGTTGCAAGATCAAGATTTAAGTGTGCAAGCGCTTGCTTTACAAATTGAAGATCTTAATATCCAAGAAAATAATGCTGATTCTGAGGTCGATGCTCTTGAATTAGAATTTGCCGAATTGATGAGTTTACATTCTCAAGAATCACCCAAAGAAGTATCTTGTGCAAGTGAAGAGCCTTCGTTACATTCTCAAGAAAAATCAGAAGATCAAAACACGCCCAGCCTATTATCTAAAGCTCAAGTAGATGAAGCGCTTAGTGAACGCTCAGCGCAATTAGCTCAATCAAGAGCTCAAGTTGAAACCAGCCTGGCGGAGAAAAATCTTGATGAGATAAAAAAGTTAAAAGCAGAACTTGAACAAAGAGAAAGCGCTTTAATCCAGGCGAATGAGAAAAGGCTAAAAGCATTAGAGGATAAATATTCTCGTGAACTTGAAGCACAAAGAGCAGCGCTTTTAGCCGAACATCAAAAGAAAATGAAGCAAAGCTCTGATTCTTTTGCATTAGCTGCTCAAAAACTCGAAAAACGCTTTACTGCTGACTTGGCAGCACTGCCTGCTCAAGTTAAAGCAGAAACTTCGCAAAAGAAAAAGGATATGTATGATAAAAACCAAGTAGCTTTGGCTAAACTACAAGCAGATTTTAAACAAAAATTTGAATGCGAGCGAACTTCTCATGATGATTCCATTGAAATTGCGGAGCTTCAAAAGCAGTTCCAAGCAAACTTACAGGCTTCTATAGATGCCTTTGAAGCACAAAAAGAACAAATTCGACAGGATCTGATTAGGCAAAAACAAGCAGCGTTTGAACATGAGCTGCAACAACAGCATATGAGGCAACAAGAAGAATTAGCTAACTATCGACAAAGTTTAGAGATTGATTTACATAATGCACACCGGATTTCACAAATCAGATTACGTGGCTCATTTGAACAAGCAAAGCTTGCTTTAAATACTTCGACACAAGCGCAACGTTCTGCTGTGGTGAATAATGTTGATTTGCCTTTGGTGCTTGTTCAATATTTAGGCGGTTTTGAAGGTACACCATTGGCTCCATTAGGAATTGATAAATATAATCATCTTATAAATTGTTTATTCAATTCACCCTTTTACCAAACCAATTTAAATGTGATTTATAATTCTGGTCTTTTAAAAAGTATTTTACCAACCTTGCCAGATCATTTTGAGCATATTCTTAATGTGAAGCATCCACATTTGTATCAGTTTATCAGTGTGCAACTTCATGAGGCTAATAGCACGAATGTGCAGCATATTAGTCAACTACTAGCACCTTTGTTGCTTATTCCTATTATGATTAAACAACAAGAACAAGTTGATGATATAGAAAGTTACATTGATGATTGTATTGCTAAGTTTGTTGATTGCTTTGATTTGAAACAAGCAGATAAAGTGGCTCTGGCAAAAGCGCTAGGATCTCATTTGATAGATAAGCAGGTGGCTTTAGATGATAATAAAACCATGATGGTGCCTGGGCTATATAGTAAATATTGCAAGTATGTTCAAAACCTCATTGCTAGGAAAGAACAACTTGAATTAGCGAAATCAGCACCACGGGGCTATCATCCGCAGTATCAAAGAGGGCCCAGTACATCACATCGAGATCTTCAAGTCCCGGTTACTAAAAGACCCACACCGTTTTAAGGTATGGTTTAGGTTTAAGCAAGGCCTTGAAGCTGCCTTGCTTAATTCTCCTTCAAGTAAGGCAAAGATCTGCTTTATTCAATGCTGATCACCACGCTTGAGAATTTACCATTATGTAATTGAGTTTCAACTTTTTGTTGAACTTTGACTTGATGAATGTCTTGAATCACTTGTGAATTTTCAGCAGTTACTATCGCATAGCCACGGCTCAGTGTCGCAAGTGGGCTCACCGCGTTTAATCTTGCGCTTAACAATCCTAGTTTATTATGAGACTTCTCTAAAATAGTATTCATTAAAAGTGTTAACTGCTTACTTAAATGCTCGCATAATAAAAAGGCTTGTTGAATCACCATTCCTGGGTGAATCATCTGTTTTTCGAGGCTATCTAGCCGCTGGGCAGCAAAATCTAGTTTACGTTTGATTGCTTGAATAAGACGCATTTTTTTGTTTTCAAACAATGCAATGAGTTCTTGTTGGTCTGGCGTGATAGTTTCTGCTGCTGCTGAAGGGGTTGGGGCGCGCAAATCCGCCACAAAATCAGCAATTGTAAAATCAACTTCATGACCAATCCCGGTCACAGTGGGAAGCTTGCTTGCATAAATGGCTCTGGCCACGCTTTCTTCATTAAAGCACCAAAGATCTTCTAAAGAGCCACCACCACGTGCAATCATTAACACATCCGCTTGCATCTTAGCATTAGCTAATTCTATAGCACCCACAATTTCTTTAGCGGCTGTTTTGCCTTGAACTTGTGTGTGATAAATCGTTACCTGGGCAATTGGGTAGCGCCTTTTTAGCACACTCAAGATGTCTTGAATGGCAGCGCCAGTGTGAGAAGTCACTATCCCTATATGTTTTGGATAAGCGGGTAATGCTTTTTTATGACTTTGCTCAAATAATCCTTCTGCTTGTAGTTTAGCTTTGAGGGCCTCGAAGGCCTTTTGTAGCGCGCCTTGGCCATATTCCTCCATTTGGGTGACTATCAGCTGATAATCGCCGCGTTCCTCATAAATGCTCACCTGAGCGCGAATCAGCACCGCCATGCCATCTTGGGGCGTGAAATTCAGATGCCGATTGGAGCCCTTGAACATGGCGCAGCGCACTTGGGCGTGGGTGTCCTTTAAGGTGAAATAGATATGACCTGAGCGGGGTAGGGACACATTAGAGAGCTCCCCCTTGACCCAAACCAACGAAAAAACTTCTTCCAAGCGCGTACGAGCGGCTAGGTTGAGCTGCCCAACTGTTAAAACTGCTTTGCCGTCAATGCTTTCCGTCTGAGTGAACATACACAGGCCTTTCCTTTACATGCAAAAATAAGATAAAATATGCGATTATTTTTTATTTAATGGGGTAAGGCTATGCGGATTATTGAAGATGCGCTTACATTTGATGACGTTCTACTTGTGCCTGCCCACTCCGCCATTTTACCAAAAGACGCCGATCTGAGAACGCGATTGACGCGAACAATAAAGCTTAACATTCCTTTAGTCTCTGCTGCAATGGATACCGTTACTGAAGCAAAACTGGCCATTGCTCTAGCTCAAGAAGGTGGTATTGGGATAATCCACAAAAATATGTCGCTTGAAATGCAAGCGGATGAAATCAAAAAAGTGAAGAAATTTGAAAGTGGCGTGGTAAAAAACCCTATTACTGTCAAACCTACTACACGCATTGGTGAATTATTAAGCCTGGTTGAAAGTTACGGCATTTCTGGCGTTCCTGTCGTGAATGATCAAGATGAGTTGGTGGGTATTGTGACTCATCGTGATTGGCGCTTTGAAAATGATCGGAATTTACCAGTCTCTCGAATCATGACACCTAAAGAGCGTTTGGTGACAGTTCCTGAAGGAACACAAATGAATCAGGTTGTGGAATTATTCCGAGAGCACCGCTTAGAAAAAATTCTGATTGTGAATAATGATTTTAAACTCAAAGGTTTAATCACCGTTAAAGACTTACAAAAAGCCAAAGATAAACCACATGCTTGTAAAGATGATTCTGGCCGTTTATGCGTTGGTGCGGCAGTTGGTACGGGCAAAGAAACCCAAGAGCGAATAAGCGCTTTAGTCGAAGCGGGTGTGGATGTGGTCATCGTCGATACCGCTCATGGTCATTCAGAAGGTGTTATCTCGCGTGTAAAGTGGGTAAAACAGCATTATCCTGATCTGCAAGTGATTGCAGGAAACGTTGCCACAGCGGATGGTGCTTTAGCATTAGTCAATGCAGGCGCAGATGGTATTAAAGTGGGCATAGGCCCCGGATCGATTTGCACCACACGTATTGTCGCAGGTGTCGGTGTGCCACAAGTCACCGCCATTTATAACGTCGCCGCTGCTTTAGCTAAGCATAATAT
>JBFXKR010000035.1:0-8560 GCA_050173595.1 Candidatus Berkiella sp. | reverse complement strand
CAAGATGAGTCAAGCACGGATTCTTTGCAAGTTGAATCAGATGAAGTAGGGGTATTAGCAGAAGATCTTGATCAAGAGTACTTTGGCGATGAAGGTGAGTATGAAGACGAAGACGAAGTCGAAGACGAAGACGAAGAATACTTAGAAGATGAAACCGACAACGATATGCTTGAAGAAGAAAGCAAAGAAGAAGCATTCGACGATATTTTAGATGAATTATTTGGTGAAAAGGATAAGACAGATGATGCGCTTGCATAAGTTATTGGCGAGCAAAGGACTTGGCTCAAGACGTGCCATAGAAAGTTGGATTAAAATGGGAAAAGTGCACGTTAATGGGAAAGTTGCCATTATTGGTCAACAGGTTTCTTCAAAAGATAACATCAAAGTTGATGGCAAGTCCCTTCAATTTGACCAGATAGACAGCCAAGTTCCCCGTGTGCTGCTTTACCATAAACCAGAGGGAGAAATTTGTTCACGAGTTTCTGAAGAAGGCAAAAAAAGCGTTTTTGATAACCTGCCACCCTTAAACCAGGAACGTTGGGTAATGGTTGGTCGACTCGATGTAAACACATCTGGGTTATTACTCTTTACAAATAACGGAGAGTTGGCTCATCACTTAATGCATCCTCGCTTTGAAATTATTCGAGAATATGCTGTCAGAGTGCTTGGCAAAGTAACTGAAGAAAGCCTAAAGAACATGAGAAAGGGTGTTGAATTACCAACAGGCTTAAGTCGATTTAAACAAATTACACCTCATCAGGCATCTGATAGTGCCAATCAATGGTTTACAGTGAGCTTAAGTCAAGGCAAATATCGTGAAGTGCGGGAATTATTTGCCTCTCAAGGTTATACGGTTAGTCGATTGATCAGAACAAGATATGGAACAACAACCTTACCGCGTGATCTTCGAAAGGGTAAATTCATGGAGCTTTCACCAGAAAAGGTGCGAGCAATGCTACCTGAAAATGCTGATTCTATTTCGGCCTGATTTCTTAGACATGTAAAGCGCGCTATCTGCTCTTTTAAACATTGTTTGTGGCGTATCTTCATTCACATAAGCAGTAACCCCTGCACTTATTGTGAGCTTGATTAGATGCCCCTGGTGTTCAAATTCAAAGGCTTCAACTTGTTCTTTCATTCTTAAGGCGACACGCTCTGCGCCTTCAACAGGTGTATGGCTTAAGATAAGCGCAAATTCTTCGCCACCATATCTAAAAAGATTGTCCGTATTGCGGTTCAACTGAGAGATAAAGCCCGCAACACTCAAAAGGGCTTGATCTCCAGCCTCATGTCCATAAGTGTCATTAATGGATTTAAAATGATCAATATCTATTAAGATAATTGAAAATGGCGTATGATGTCTTTTGGCAAAATCAATTTCTCTGTTAATTGCTTTATCATAAGCTGCACGATTACCAACAAGCGTTAAAGGACAAGTATAAGAATTTTTAATCGCTTCATGATAAGCAAGTGCATTTCTTAAGGGATAAACAAGCTCTGTTAAAGCTTTTTCAACTTGAATCATTTCTTTTTGGCTAAACTCAGTTCTTCGTGTTAAATAAATATCCCCCAAGGGCATACCTTGTAGCATCAGTTGATAGCTAATTTGATGCTCAGATCTTTCTCCCATGTCAAAACCATGTTGGGTTTGAATGTGATGGTAATGAAAACTATGATATGGAACTGAGGTTTGTAAGGCTTGAGAAAATCGTTTCACCAAATCATATACATCTAAAGTAGTTTGCAAAATTTTGCTAATACTAAACTTAGCGTTTGGTGAAAAGGGTGTGCTATGCGCGGTTTCATCTTTGAGCTGGATTAGCTTCGCGCTACCTAACGCGGACATGCTGTTGTTCTCCATGACATACTGATTACAGTATAGCTCATGGATAAATGTACAGGGCCCTCGCCCGGCCTTTTGGCCACCCTCTCCCGTAAACGGTAGAGGGTAATAGATGGGTACAAACCGGGCACATGGGTAACATTTTAAACCGGGCACATAGGTAACAGATATACTGTTTTAGGTAAGCTCCTCAATCTTTAAGCGCTAATTGCGTTGGCTTCAGATTTTTCGAGCATAATATCAACCGCTTTACCGCGAATATGTTTACCTTGCTCGCTTAACAAATAAAGATAATAAGGCACAACATCATCTGATGAGGTAAATGTGAGTGGATCAATCCCAGGATAAGCTTTGATACGCAAGTTGGTTCGCACCACGCCAGGATTAATGGTGTTTACGCGGATGTGCGTATTTTCAAGTTCTTCATGTAAGCTTTGGGCAAGCCCCATAATGCCAAACTTACTCGCACTATAGGCACTCCAATAAGCTTTTGCATGTGTGCTTTCGTTGGCACTCGTAAACAAAATGGAAGCTTTGCTACTAAGATGCAATAAAGGCAGAAGGGCATGTGTTAGCAAAAATGGGACATTTAAATTTAACTGAATGACATCTATCCATTTTTGTGGTGCTAAGTGTTCAAGTGGTGTGATAGGACCTGTGCACCCTGCATTGTGAATAATGGCATCAAGCCTGCCAAATAAGTTCTGAATGCTGGTCGCTAATTCATTAGCGTCTTTAGGTTGGGCTTGTAATAAATTAAGTGGGTGAATAGCAGGCTCAGGATAGTTGTTCGCCATGATTTCATCATAGAGCGTTTCCAGATGCTTTAATGTTTTACCAAGCAAAATAGTTGTTGCCCCCATTTGGGCAGCATGCATTGCTAATGAGCGACCAATACCGCTGCCAGCACCCGTGATTAATATCACTTGATCTTTAAGAGGCTGTTCACCTTGTATTTTTTGGCTGAGTAAAAATGTTTGCATGAGATCTCCAATTTATTTAATCAGTTTTATCTTTTTTTCTTGGGCATTAGTGCGCCAAGTAATCCATAATTTTTTGATTGGTGTTAGACTTATTCGTTGTGTTAACACATTAAAATTTGAACGTATTATTTCATCCAGCAGTTTATGGTTAAGATTCGCTAAAATAATAAGACTTAATTGCGGGTATCGATCTTGGGCCTTAATTGACAGCATTGCTTGATTAAATTGCGCTTTGGCAAATTCACTATGGATTTTTAAAACATTTGTTAACTTTAATGGATCGCTTTGTCCAAAGTAGCTTTGCGTGCGATGACTATCAACTCCTGCATGCTTAATTTCCCAGATTGTTTGTAACATTGCGCTAAGATGAGTGATAAATGTCTTGGGTGCTAAAGTGCGCGCTGTGGTGCATGAAAGAAGATTTAACATGGCTCCATAATTTGAGCGAAAATAAATTTCCTTTTGTTGTTCAGTTGAATATTGATACTCAAGATCAATCAAGCAACTTTGAATTATTAATTGAAATTCATTTTCTGCTAAGCCAAAGTGCTCTATCACGCTAGATAATAAAATAGATAAAGGGTGATGTGGGTAACCTTTAAATGTTTGACTGATTTCGGTAGACCACCAGTTAAGTTTTGCTATTGCCACACTCTTTTCATTGACGCTCACTGCGATAGATTTCATTTCCTGAATAAAGGCATTCACAAGACACATTGCATCTCGTGAAGATTGCGCGGCATACAGCAGGGCGTAATAGAGGCTAGCGCCAGCAGGTAGTGGGAAATGCGGCTGTGTATTCATCAAATTGGCAAAAGCAGACTTAACTCATTTAGGGAGGCAATTGTAACTTTTCCCTCATAAGCTGAATAGGGGTAAGGCTCAATAATATAAGTTAGCTAGTTTGTGTATTAGGCGGTAGTAAAACTCTTTTTATGCAATTCGCTGCAAGGCGCGGATAGCGTTTCACTTTGGGGAGAATTTGCTGCTTGTTGAAGAAGCTCTAGTCGGATTTGCTGCCAACGAAGGTGTAACAGCATCATATTAGGAGAAATCCCGTCACGACTCATTTTCATTAATTTAGATTTAGACATGATTACCTCTATTGCTTTCCCTGCTCAAGGTACTCAGTTCTCTTTATTTGTGGGTAAAGAGCCGAGTATCGTTTTTATCAAATCGATAGGATGTATTTTGAATTGAAATTGAAATAGTTGTGAGAGGATGTTGCTGAAAGGCTTGTGCGATATTTCTCTATAACCATGTAAATATCACATTTAAAATATCAGGCAATCGCAAAGTATAGCCCAAAAATTGGTTTAGACAAGTAATAATTTTTCAATATCAAGCGGCTGCGCTAAGTAGCTATCTGCGTTCCAGGCAAAAGGATCCTCATCTGGAGGGATATAGCCGTAATTGGCGATGGCACATCGCATATTAGCTTTTCGACTTGCCATCAGATCTGTTTTGGCGTCGCCAATATACCAGCAGTCTTGCGGGGCCGTTTCGAGCATGGCGGCGGCATGTAAAAGTGGTGCTGGATCTGGCTTTTGGAAAGGCAGGCTGTCACCTGCGACGACACACTTAGCTGCTTGTAAAGGCTTAAACATTTTTACAAGTTCGGTTGTAAAGTTAAGAGGCTTATTGGTAACAATCCCCCATGAAAGTCCCTTTTTCCCAAGATGGAGTAGTATCTCTTCCATACCAGGAAAAAATTGGGTGCGAAGACCGATTTCATGCTGGTAAAGCCTTAAAAATTCTGGCAAAAGCGAATTGATGATGGGATCATCTGTGTGCACTTTAAAACCAAAAGAGAGCATGCCCTTGGCCCCAAAGGAAACACTACTTCGCATTGCTTTCACCGTGACATTTTCTTTGCCTTGTTGGGCTAGGAGTTTGTTAAGGCAGTAAGTAAATTCAGGCGCTGTATCAAGCAAAGTTCCGTCTAAATCAAACAAAAAAGCAAGTGGGGTTATCATGCTGAGACCTTCTGTAAATGCATGAGATAATTTACGCTGACATCTTCAGATAATGAAAATTTCTGAGAGAAGACATGATAGCTAATGCCTTTCATATGCTTTACTGACAATCCATGGGCTTGTGACCATGAGGCCAGCTCACTGGGGCGAATAAAGCTCGCATAATCATGAGTGCCAACAGGTAAGAGCCTTAACACATATTCTGCGCCAATCACTGCCTGTAAGTAGGCCTTGGGGGTGCGGTTGATTGTGGAGAGGAACAAATGTCCGCCAGGTTTTAACAAGCGCGCGCATGCCTGAATGATTGAGTCCGGGTAAGGCACATGCTCAAGCATCTCCATACAGGTGATTACCTCAAATTCCCCGGGAAACTGTTTAGCATAGTCTTCGGCCGTTGAGCGTACATATTGCGGTGGGCTTTTAAGGCCTTGTGCATGATTTTGCGCGACCTCCAGGGCTTTTTCTGATTGATCTAACCCAATAACCACAGCGCTAAACTGACTCAGGGCTTCGCTTAAAATCCCGCCACCACAGCCAATATCTAAAATTTTGGCATTCTTAAGCGTGCAGTGTGTTTGAATAAATGCGAGACGAAGGGGATTTAGATCGTGCAAAGGCTTACAAGGGCCGGACTTATCCCACCAATCGATGGCCATTTCATCGAATTTTTGTACTTCAAGGGGGTCAACGTTCAACTTTATTCTCACCTTATTAAGATTCTGTGCCCAAGCTGCTAAAGATGCTACAATAATGCGACCTAAAAGTACTAGCAAAAGCTAATATAATCCAAATAGTTTAATAGCTAACAAAGGAGCCGTGGTCTGTGACTGAGCTCGCAAAAGAAATTCATCCGGTTAATATCGAAGACGAACTAAAACAGTCTTACCTTGACTATGCCATGAGCGTTATTGTTGGGCGTGCTTTGCCTGACGTTCGAGATGGCCTCAAGCCTGTCCATCGACGGGTTTTGTTTGCCATGTCAGAGCTAGGTAATGATTGGAACAAACCCTATAAAAAATCTGCTCGCGTCGTGGGTGACGTAATCGGTAAATATCACCCGCATGGTGACACGGCTGTTTACGACACGATTGTCCGTATGGCCCAACCGTTTTCATTACGTTATCTGCTCGTTGACGGGCAAGGGAACTTCGGATCGGTCGATGGTGACTCAGCAGCTGCCATGCGTTATACCGAAGTTCGCATGTCTAAGTTTGCTCATGAGCTTTTAAAAGATTTAGATAAAGACACCGTTGATTTCGCGCCAAACTATGATGAAACCGAGTTTGCGCCCACGGTATTGCCAACACGCGTTCCTAACTTACTCGTAAATGGTACTTCTGGGATTGCCGTTGGTATGGCAACCAATATTCCGCCGCATAACCTTAATGAGGTCATTGCGGGCTGTTTGGCACTTATTGATAATCCCAATACCACCATCGATGAACTTATTCACTTGATCCCAGGCCCTGATTTCCCAACCGCCGCTATTATTAATGGCCGCTCGGGAATTATCGATGCTTATCGTACAGGCCGCGGACGCGTATATGTTCGTGCTAGAACCAATATCGAAGAAGAAGATGGCAGACAAGCTATCATCATTACAGAACTTCCTTACCAGGTGAACAAAGCAAAACTCGTCGAAAAAATTGCCGAGTTAGTAAAAGACAAAAAACTTGAAGGGATCTCTAATCTTCGCGATGAATCTGACAAAGATGGCATGCGTGTTGTGATAGAGTTAAAACGTAATGAAGTGGCTGAAGTGATCTTAAATAACTTGTATGCGCATACCGCCATGCAAAGTGTGTTTGGGATCAACATGGTCGCTTTAGTTGACAATCAACCAAAGACTTTAAATTTAAAGCAAATTCTAGAAGCTTTTATTAGACATCGACGTGTCGTTGTTAACCGTCGTACCACTTTTGAACTTAGAAAAGCGAGAGAAAGAGCGCATACCTTAGAAGGGCTCAGCATTGCACTCGCAAATGTTGATGAAGTAATTAAGCTCATTAAAGCCGCAAAAACACCTCATGAAGCTAAAGAAGGTTTGTTAGCGCGAGCTTGGCCTGCAGGCATGGTGCTTAACATGCTCGAAAAGGCAGGTGCTACTGCCTCTAAGCCAGAAACTTTAGCGCCCGGATTAGGCTTAACACCCAATGGATATCATTTATCATCTGAGCAGGCACAAGCGATTTTAGATTTAAGATTACATCGCTTAACAGGCTTAGAGCAGGATAAGATTTTCCAAGAGTATGAAGCCATATTAGAAGAAATTAAAAACTTAATTGAAATTTTAACCAATCCTGCCAGATTAATGCAGGTGATTCGTGATGAATTGTGTGAGTCTCGTGATATGTTTGGCGATAAACGTCGAACAGAAATCATTGCAACCCATCAAGATCTTTCCAATGAAGACTTAATCACTGAAGAAGTGAGAGTAGTCACTTTGTCTTATCAGGGATATGTCAAAACGCAACCTTTAGATGCCTATCAAGCACAGCATCGTGGTGGTAGAGGCAAAGCGGCAACCCAAGTCAAAGATGAAGATTTTATTGATCAGCTTTTGATTGCAAATACGCATGACACCATTTTGTGCTTCTCAAATAAAGGTAAAGTATATTGGCTCAAAGTGTATCAATTACCTTTAGGCTCAAGAAATTCACGCGGTAAACCGATTGTTAACTTGTTACCGTTATCACAAGATGAGCGCATCAGCGCAATTTTACCGCTACGCGACTATTCTGATGCGAGCTATATTTTTATGGCTACCAAGAAAGGGGTAGTCAAGAAAGTGGCACTCAGTAGTTTCTCTCGTCCTCGCAGCTCAGGTATCATCGCGATTGGTCTTGATGATAATGATCAACTGGTTGGCGTTGAAACAACCGATGGCAACCGTGACGTGATGTTATTCTCAGATGCAGGCAAGGTAACACGCTTTAATGAAAAGGCTATCCGCGGCATGGGAAGAACTGCGCGTGGTGTACGTGGTATTAAGTTGCAAGAAGGGCAAAGCGTTATCTCGTTAATTGTGGTTAAAAGCGAAGAATGTACCATACTTGTTTCAACTGAAAATGGTTATGGAAAACGCACCGCTATTACTGAGTTTCCAACCAAAGGTCGTGGTGGTCAGGGCGTGATTGCGATACAAACAACAGAGCGAAATGGTGCTGTGGTTGGTGCTGTCCAAGTACAAGAAAACGAAGAAATCATGTTAATCACTGATGGCGGCACTTTAGTGCGCACCCATGTTGCTGAAATTTCTATTGTGGGCAGAAACACCCAAGGTGTAAGACTTATCCAGCTTAGCAACAATGAAAAGCTCGTTGGGTTGCAGCGTATCGAAGAGCAAGAAATAGATGAAGCGCAAACTACAAAAGCGGCTTCTTCTCGTCCGATTGTTGAGGCGTCTGATGATGATGAGAATGAAGATGTAGATGAATCAGAAGAAATCGATTACGAGATTGACGACGAAGAAGATGAAGACAACTAGCATTTACAATTTTGGTGCAGGTCCAGCTTGTCTGCCTGCACCAGTGCTGAGTCAAATAAAAGACGATATCCCTGATTGGCATGAGGGGATGTCGGTCATGGAAATAAGTCATCGCTTGCCTATTTTCATGGAATTAACAAAAAGCATAGAAGCCGATCTCAGAGAGATTCTAAAGATCCCTGATGATTTTGCTGTGTTATTCATGCATGGGGGTGCGAGGACGCAGTTTAGCGCGGTACCTTTAAATTTATTGCATGGTGCAAATACAGCA
>JBFXKR010000034.1:0-8567 GCA_050173595.1 Candidatus Berkiella sp. | reverse complement strand
GAAAAATTACAGTGGATTAAAGCCTATGAAGGGGAATATACTAATCCTTATCTCAAAGATGCTAAAATTACCCAAACTCAAGAAGGTTTTGAAATTACCTGTAAAGAATGGAAATCTCGCCTTGGAGCACAATGCGATCAACATGGTGCGCGATATCTTGTGTTACTTTCGCCGCCATTTCCAGGATTATTGAAATTACAGGCGATGGCATCAGGAGATTTAGTTTTAGATGCAGGCCAAGAGCAGTATACGTTTAAAAAAAAAGATCAATTAACAAATGCGTTTAGCGCAAGTATTTTGCATGCAAAAAAACAGTTTGATAATGCACAAAAAATTCAACCTAAAGACGAAAAAGATAAAGCTTATGAAGAATCTGCAAGAAATAGATATCACTAAAGTTATGAACGAGCATGACCATGGGTAAAATTATTACCCAATGCCCTTCATGTGGCAGCGCGTCCCCAGAAGTTGTGAAAATCTGCTGCCAAGATTGCCACACAACTTTCGAGGGCAAATTTGAGATCCCAACGTTGTTAAAGCTTTCTGAAGAAGAGCTAAACTTTATCATTGATTTCGTTAAATGCTCAGGCAGCCTTAAAGAAATGGCCGCAAGATTAAAAATTTCGTATCCCACGTTACGTAATAAATTAAATGAATTAATTGAAACGCTTGATAATATTGATCTTAAACGTAATGGCTCAAAAGAAGAGATCTTAAAACTCTTAGAAGAAGGTAAAATTTCAGCAAAAGATGCGGCAAAAATGCTGCATAAACTATGAGGTTACTGATGATTACTGAGAATGACAGACTGTTAAGCCTTCTTAAAGAAAATAAGATCACGCAAGATGAGTATAAGTTATTATCAAAAGCACTCGACAAACCTTCAAACCTTCGAGTTTTTTTGTCATTGCTAATTAACCCTTATCAAAAAATCGCGGGGCTATGGGCCTTTTTGCTAGGGATTGGGATCATCATTGCTATCAGCTACTTAGGCACCATTGGCAAAATATATTTTCCAGGCTTGCTTGGGATTTTAAATGCATCGATGATAAAAAATCCTAAAATCAGTACGGATTTTATGTTTTTGCTATTTCAAAACACGGTGATATGGGCAGTGTTGACAGGGCTTTTTATTATCACAGCCAAGATCCTTGCACTCAAGGGCGTTCGAATAATTGATTTTATGGGAACCGTGGCTTTGTCACGCTTTCCTTATTTAATTTTGACAGGCTTTCTTGCCATCATGCGCACTGTTAATCCACGGTTTATGGATGTGGGCATGGAGCAAGGATTGCAACTCAAGCCGTCGATGCTTGCCATTTTATTTAGCTCGGTTGTGATTATTTGTGCAATATGGCATATCGCAACGTACCTTTATGCTTTAAAGGAATCTTCTGGGTTGAGTGGCAAAAAATTATGGATAAGTTTTATTGCTTGTATTTTGATAGGGGAGATAATGACTAATTTTATAACAATGATGCCGGTTAGTAATATGTAACATCCTGCTCATATTGGTAATGGATTTACCATCGTTCCTTGGTATTTCCCCAGGCCCCATCCTGAGTGTACGCTGCACTATTAACACGAAAAAGAAAGCAATTAACTTGTTCGGCGAAAGCGAAGCATCTAGGTTTAGAATCGTCCTTAGGGAGTGCATTATGTTTTAGAGGGGTTTTTGTATATTGGATGGATAAAAACATAAGGCATTGATTTTATTTGTAATTTTCTTTTGTTGGTGCTGGGGTTTTATGCAAATTGTAAGTTGAATTGACAATTTACATAAAGTAAGCGGAAAAACACATAGAACACTATATGCTTTGCATTACGCTCATATTGAAGACATTATAAGTACGATGGTAGATAGTAAACAGCAATTCAGCATTATAATTCTTGAGTTTAGATAGATAAGATTATCAGCAATAACAATGCTGCTGGTTTAAAATTAATACTTAAAATGTGTAGCTGCGCATTTGGCTGAATAAAGAAATGATAATATTATGGATATACTAAGCAAATGAGAATTCAGGATTTTGTGTAATGTCATCAATTATACTCGAAACTGATAGGGCTGTTGTAAGAAAGTTTGTGTCAAGCGATGCCAAAGCGCTAGCGGAACTAATGAATTGCACTATAAAAGAGGCAAACACCTATATTGACGAATGGTCTAAACATGATGAAGAACTTGGCTTTACCATATATGGTGTGATCTTAAAGAGTAAAATGGCTTTATATGGTTATTGTGGTTGCAGGCAAATAATGCTTCATAGCAGACCTGAACTTGAACTGCTTTGGTATATTCAAAGAGAATATCCTAATGATCCGAACGATGATTTAGATATTGAAACCGTTTTTTATATTCGTAATATTTTGATTAAAAAATTTAATATTAAAAGTCTTTTTGCTTTTGTTAGAGAAAAAGATGCAAGGAATCAGAATGTTGCTGAAGAAATTGATATGGTAACGGATGAAAGCTATCAGCAAAATGGCGAGAAATGGCTGTTGTATTATGTTAATAGGGATTCTCCTAAATTATTAGGTTCATTAGGCAGTGATGATGTAGAACCAGTAAGAACCTCGATTCGTAATCGAAGAGACGCGATGAATCCTGCAGCCAGAGGCCGAAAACCAAAATTAAGGCCAGGTTAATGAAATGGCCAATAAGGTAATTTATGTCAAAGTTAGGAAGTAGTGCTACTAAAGACAAAGATATCCCTGCTATTTCAGTTGCTATTGCCACATCAACAGGTGAGATCACCACAAGAGCAGACGGGATCACGAGTAATAGTGATCCTAAACAGATAACGGATAAAACAATCTTTGAAGCGGCATCATTAAGTAAACCTGTTTTTGCTTATGTTATTTTGAAAATGGCGCAAAGAGGAGAAATCAGCCTTGATACGCCACTAATTGATATATTAGAAAAAAAATTTGGAAATGAAGATCCTAGGGTACAATTTGGGCCACCTTTCCCTGGGATCCGTGAACATACTAATTATAGAAAATTGACCGCCCGGATGTTGTTATCGCATCAAGCAGGATTGCCTAATGAATTTATTCATCCAAAATATGAGTTTGTCGCGAATGTTGGCAGTAGTTTTGATTACTCAGGTGAAGCATATCGCTTTTTAATGGAAGTAGTAAATAAGATTGTTGATCCAAAATCTTTAGAGGAGCTTGCTCAGGATGAATTCAGAAAGCTTGGAATGGAGCATAGTAGTTTCATAAGACCAAATACACCGAATATTGCAGTTGGACACTTTGAAGATGGCAAAACAGATCAAACACAACATTTTTTCGGAATTCACCCAGCTGGTTCATTACATACTACTGCACAGGACTATGGGAAATTTTTAAGGGCTTGTATAAGCGATAAGTATATTAGAAATGAAATGTTCTCTCCATGTGTGACTGAGCTTTTAGGAAAGGATACTAAAAGCAAAGCAGTCCCTGAAAGTATTTTAAGACAAATTGCCTGGGGCTTGGGGATTGGTTTACAAAAAAATATTGATGGTTCAATGACAGCCTTTCATTGGGGAGATGGAAGTGGCACGTGTAGGAATTTTGCTGCAATCAATCTTTTAACGGATACAGCGGTTGCCTGTTTTACCAATAGCGCCAATGGACCTTTGGTTTTTCGCTCTATATGTGAGCCTGTTGTGGGGGATTTAAGTGCCGTATCTCAGTGGCTTGCACTTCGTGAAGGCTTACCTATGCCGCATTACTCAGACAATCAAATTGATAACTTACATATTCCTAGGACTCACATCACCCAGTATCAAGTTCACGTCGATAAGAGTAAACAGGAAAACCCTGAGCATGAAACAACATACGATGATAAAGATGACATTCAGCATGATATAAGCAGCAGCAGAAAAAAATTTGATTAATAACCAACACAATATTGATTGATTTACAAATGGATACCACAATGATTTTTAGTCTTGTAATATCAATTTGTGTAATACTCTATTTAATTGATAAATTCTGCCTCTGGTTAGAAGAAAAAGGCCTTTTATATTATCGAAAACAAAAACCACAAAGCAGCGGTTTGATTGGGAACACTCTACTTGAATTGCATAATATCTTTAATCCAAACACACAACATATAATTGAAGTGAAACATAAAACTGAAGTAAATCAAAGCAAACAAAATGTTGATGAAAACGAAAAATAAATTTTTCCAATAACGAGGCCCAAATCGTGTTAATCGGAACCAAATCCAAGCCTTTTAAATTGATAGACTTAACCCATTCCTTAAGCCCTGATATTCCTAGCTGGGATGGAGATTGCGGTTTTGAGCATGATCTTGATCTTGATTATGATCTTGGCAGTGAGTATCAATTTCGTACACATAAAATTAACATGAAAGAGGGAATGGGAACCCATATGGATTCACCAGCCCATTCTATTGCAGGCTCAAAAACCATTTCTGATCTAGATTTGAATGATTTGATTGCACCATGTGCGGTAATTGATGTTTCAACCAAATCACATGAAGCTTATATTGTATCTTCTGCTGACATCAAACACTTTGAAGAAAATTATGGGCAAATCGAAAAGGGGAGCTTTGTTATTTTTTATACCGGATGGGAAAAATATTGGCAACAGCCAGATAAATACAGAAATAATTTGGTTTTTCCAAGCATCTCGGTTGAAGTTGCGCAATTTTTGTTAAATGAACGTAATATTTCAGGGATTGGTATTGATACATTATCACCCGATAATCCTCAAAATGGCTATCCGGTTCATAAAGCTGTATTAGGCGCAAATAAGTATATTGTCGAGAATGTGGCTAACGCAGCCAACATGCCATCCAATGGTGGTTATAGCCTGTGTTTGCCAATGAAGATTAAAAATGGTACTGAAGCACCAGTAAGGTTAGTGGGCCTTACATTCATTTAAACAAGCTGGGATTATTCATCCCAGCTTTATCTTAATTACAATTTTGCTTTCATTTTTCCAATATTTGAAGGACTATACTGCCATGGATCAGGTGCATTGATTCCTGATGATTGCTGTCTTTGTAAACTTGATTGATGCCAAGCTCTTTCTTCTTCATTATCCTGCATTTCTTGCTTGGATTTATGATAAGCATAAAGCATCGCAGGGGGGCTAAAAGGGTAGTGTTGCAAAAACAATTCATAAATTTGGGTGAATCGAGATATCCCCGATGGTTGTATTTTAGAACTATATCTTAACATAGCACTGATATGTTTTCGGTGCTCATCTAAGCTTGGAGCATCTGTTAGCGATAACGCTGAAAATGCACTGGACACCGATGTGTCGGCAATAATAGGTATGCCGCTTTGAGTTGTTGTTAGCATTTCTTTGGCAAACGGCTCTTTTAGCATTTCTAAAACTGAATTAACTTTCGTACAAACAATGCCAAATGGTTTACATAAATTAATCCATTCATACGATTCTTTCGTGATTAAAATTTGACCAAGATCTTTATCAAAGTCTGGACTTTCTAATCGACTTTGGTTGGTTGGATATTTATCTGCTAAAGCAGCAGCGCCAAGTACCTTTTTACAAAAAGTAGTAAATAGTTGATCGCCAATGATGGCAATAGAAACCATCCCATCTTTTGTTTTATAAAAGGAAAAAGGCGCAACAAATAAGTCTTTATTAGCATCTCTTATTGGCTCTTTTTGTTGTGTGTATGCGTTTAAATATTGACCCGTGAGCAACATGGCAGCAGTTTTTGCCATGCTTTGTTCTATGAAAATCAAATTATTAGCTTGAGGGGGTAGTTGTAGGCCTCTTGCTAAGGCTAATAAATGATCTTTAATAGTAGAAGCCGCTTGTATTGCAGTACTAATGTCTATTACCACAAAACCTACTTTTAAGGGAAAGCTTTGATTTGGCGCATTCACCATGGCCATGCCTGTTTCAGCTTGTACAGCTACATCCAAAGCAGATCTATCTTGGTATGCATCACTATCATATCCAACAATAGAGCAAAATATCACAGGATGATTCTTCTGAGACTTTAAAAATCCTTGTAAAACAGAGTCTCGCATTTTTGCATCTGGTGAGCGATTATCAATAACAACATCAGCCAGCGCTAATAGTTCAAGGTATATTTTGTCATCTTCTGCATTGGTTTTATCTAGCGCTATGCTTGCTTTTGACGCGTTACAAGAAGAAAATACGGCTTGGGATAAAATTCCACGCGCAGTATCGCCTCTTCCTTTATTTTCCAATTTAATCACTAAAGCACCTTTGCGTGCTAGCTCTTGGGATGCCATTGGCCCAGAAATAAGGTTACCTATTTCAAGCACCAAATAGCCGTTTAATGGCCCGTTGCGTGGTATAGAAAATAATTTTTTGATTTCTTCTTTCATATTGTCACACTTAGATAATTATAGCTTAGGGAGGATAAAGTATTGCTAAATGAAGCAAAATCTAGCTTAAGGCTAAATTGGTTGCCCCATTCATAAACGTGATTATTGCGCATGGATTATTCAGCTTGTTGCAGTAATAAGTCATCAATAACTTCTAAACATATTTCAGGTGCTTGCTCTAATATACATTCAGAAAAGCTTTGAAATGTGTTTTGAATTTCCACTGGTAAAGTTTTTCTATTTTCTTCTAAAAACACGGCATCACGTGTTGCTTTGTCTGGCCATCTTGAATACGCCAGCCATGAACCATCAGATGTTTTGTGCAAACATGAGCCCAAGGCGCCACAATGTGTCACAAAAAATTCAGCAATGATATGCCAGTATTTTTGATATTTCTCTTCATAGCCTGCTTTTATTTTTCCTGAATAGATGACAGCAAACATTATCAATCCCTGCTTTGGATATTTATGAAATTGAGCGTAACATAGCGTTGGTGCAGGATATCGTCAAGTATCAAGAGAATGTAAGTCATGTGACAAAATATTTATCCCTGACATTGATTTACATTTTATGTGTTTTCAATGTTTTTATTGTAACCTTGAGTCGATTCAAAGCTTACTTAAAAAAGCGCTTAGCTAAAACTAAGCATCTATCATGGCTAGTGCAAATGGCATTTCGAATAAACCTGTTAAAGGCTAGGACAAGCTGATGAATTTAACAAAACATGATTATGAAATCATTCAAAGCTCAAAACAAGAAATCGAATGGGTAGAATCTGAAATAAATCGCCTTAATCAAACACTGCTTGCAATGCCCGGTGAACCAGAATCACTGTTAAATTATTGCATTAAAGAAAATGATGAAGTGATTGCAGGTATTAATGCTTGCTTTTATTTTGGTGAATTTCTTTGGATTAGTGTGCTTTTTGTCAAAGAAGCATATAGAGGCAAAGGGCTTGGTAGCATGTTAATGTCCAAAGTCGAAGAAGTAGCGAAGGAAAAGGGCGCTAAAATATCACATTTGCATGCGTTTGAATTTAATCGTGTTACAGATTTTTACTTGCAGCAGGGTTATGAAGTTTATGGTGTTTTAGATGATTGCCCTGCAAAATACAAACATTATTTTTTAAAAAAGTGGCTAACATAATTGGGGCTCTTATTTTAAAGCTAATAAAAACAGTTAGTGAAGTTAATTTTGAGGGGCAATATGAACTATAACCCACAAGCTATCTTTGTATCTCAACACGGGAAAGAGATTCATTCGGAGTCGGGGTGTGGTGTAGCCTCATTATTAATGCTACTGAAATTTATTGATTTTACCCCAATGCCTAGTTGGAATGCGCTTTGCCAAGCATTAAAACTAGATGTGCCTCCTGTTGAAAAAGGTTATGACAGCAATTGCCCTGACATTGGTCTTTATCCCGAAGATATATTTAGATACATCATCAAACACAATTTATTTTTTCGAATGCATTTTTATGATGATGAATGGCAAGCTTGTCTTAAAAATGGGCCAATCATGGTGCTACTAGATGGTATATTGAGCGAGTATCCTGAAGATGCTCACTGGGTGGTACTCATTTCGCTTGATCAAAATGTATTTACATATCTTGATCCCTGGAGCGTTCATGAAGAACAAAATACTCAAAAAATTTCTTTCATCGATTTTAAAAAATGCTTCACTGGGATGAGTTGCCAACTGTTAAGTCAGCAACAACCGGCAAAAGATAAGAGTAAGCTTTAAGGGAAATGAGCATTCAGATGCTGCTATATATGCGCTAAGCGAGTATAAGGTATTTACCAGGCAAATGTTATTCAAAAACACTTTGAAATCAAACATCTTTAACTGTTAAAGAATAAAAGCCGTCTGAAAAAACGAAAAGGAAAAAGGTAATGGCACTGAATCCTGTTATTTATGTTGAATCCCCAACAGAAGATCATTATGGCATAATTCATCAAGGCATCAATGAATATGCTGCCAAACGTAATCTTGCCGGTACCGGCGGTTATTTTTATGTTGTTTATGAAGATAATAAAATAATTGCTGCCATTTCAGGTTTTGATAATTTTGGACCTGCAGAAATTGGTGGCTTATGGGTTGATGAAAACTATCGTGGCCCAGGGTATGGCAAAATATTAGTTGAAAATGCGCAAGCATGGGCAAAACAAAAGGGTTGTAAAGCAATGACGGTCTTTACGCTTAAAGAGTGGCCGGCGTGTA
>JBFXKR010000033.1:0-8601 GCA_050173595.1 Candidatus Berkiella sp. | reverse complement strand
ACCGTTGCTCAAAAGCCTGTAGAGGCTGTCAAAGCCAAAGCCCCGACAGCTGAAGAAGAAGATAATGACAAACCAATATTGCCCTCCCGACGAGAAGCGCTGATAAAAAGAGGC
The DNA here is from genome assembly GCA_050173595.1 of Candidatus Berkiella sp. GTDB lineage: Bacteria > Pseudomonadota > Gammaproteobacteria > Berkiellales > Berkiellaceae > Berkiella. The sequence goes on along the minus strand of JBFXKR010000033.1, from coordinate 8,487 downwards.
GCATAGATTTGAGGATAAGGGTAGTTTAACTGCCCTATTTGCAATTCAGGAGTGCTTAGTATTGAGCTTTATCTTTAATTAGGCGGTTTTTATCGCCTTCATTACTTTAGAGAGCGTCTTAGGAGATATTTTTTCTTTGCTTTCAAGTTTGCTTATGTAAGCTTGAGAAACTCCCATTAACTTTGCAAGCTCAAGCTGCGAAAGGTTAGCTTTTATTCTTGCTAGCGCTACAGGCGAGCTAACGTAATCTTCAAGAATAAATGGTTGATAGTCACTTTCAAGAACATGATCTATTTCTTTTTTTAAAGCTTTGTATGCTGCAATAGGAAGTAATACATACTCTTCTTTACCTTCAATCGATTTGATAATTTGAAGTGTCATTTGTAAACATCTCCTCTTGCACCAATTTTTTCAATGCTAATCACCTTAAGTTCTTCTTGCTTATCAAAAATGATTCTCCAATCACCGACCCGTAGCCTAAAATAAGGCTGGCTTAGCAGCTTTTTAATATCCAAAGATGGATCATCTGGGTTATGCCCTAAGCGAACAATTTTTTCAGCAATCCTAACTCGAACACTTGCAGACAAGCTTTGCAACTTCTTTTTTGCTTGCTTTCTAATAACAATATTGTACATCCCTGTACTCCAACAATAAGTTATTATTGGATATAATATATGTTATATTTTGTTATATGTAAACTTTTTTTCAATATTTTTAGTTGTAATTACACTTAATTGTATTCAAATTTATGTATTTATCCGTTTCAAGAACAAGCGGTATATACTTAAAAGCAAAGCTCAATCACCTTGGATAATAGGTTTGTGAACACACCCACTCTTCCCCCTTCTGCCACTCAGTTATGGTGGGGCCTATTAGCGCTGGGGTTGAGCATCATTGCCTTTAGCCTTTGCCTCAACCTGGGCTTTGCACCACTTACCATCATTTTTGCTTGTGGGTTAAGTTACAGCTTGCCACTACTCTTGGCAGAGGGATTAAAGCATCAAAAAAAACAAGCCGAAAAAAGAAATCCCTTTAGCATCAGTGATCTTATTACTAAGTTGCTTGGCTTGTATGCCACATTAGGATTTGTATTATTTTGTTATTGGCTATTTCCAGAATATCAAAAAGAGCTATATAGCGCTTATTGGCACTTTTTAGAATATTTAGCCCCTTTTATTGTTATTCTATCAATACCCTATTTTATGTTGATGCAACGAATAGACAATCAAAAAGATCCCTACTGGGTTTTAGGCAAAATACTTTGTTTTGATGCAAGACAAGCCATAAGGGCCCTTGAGGCGCCCAAACAAGTATTAACACAGCATTTTCTTAAGTGGCTTGTCAAAGGTTTCTTCTTGCCCGTTATGTTTGTATTTTTAGAGCAAAATATTAGGTTAATCATAGAAAATCCTTTGCACAACGCATTAACGATAAGCACTTTTTTTAGTTTTTCCGTTGTCGTTCTTTTTTCAATTGATTTGTTTATCGCCATGCTTGGCTACATATTCACATTAAAGTTTTTTGATACACATATTCGTAGTGTGGATGCAACACTTTTTGGCTGGTTGGTTTGTATCATTTGTTATCAACCTTTTAACGCGACGATTCTGACACTATACATTTCGTGGATGAAATCAAAAACATCTTGGGTAGCATGGGTAAAATATGAACCTATCGCTTATATCTGGTGTGCGCTTTGTCTTTGTTTGCTGGCCATTTATGTGCTGGCAACTATCAACTTTGGTTTGCGGTTTTCAAACTTAACGCATCGTGGCATTTTAACAAACGGGCCTTATCGCTATTGTAAACACCCAGCCTATGTTGCTAAAAATCTGTTTTGGTGGCTCACCACGGTTCCTTTTTTAGCCTCAACGCCCATACTGGGTATTAAAGGGGCATTGTTTTTAAGTGGTTTTAGTATTATTTATTATTTACGAGCCAAAACAGAAGAAAAGCATCTTTCACAGGATCCCGTTTATGTTGAATATGCTTTATGGATAAATCAGCATGGGCTCTTTGCAAGGCTTGGGAAAATATTACCTTTTTTAAAATACAGCTATATCAATAACACCACAGGTTCATCTACTAACATCGACTGAGCCACTAATAAAGGCTCAACTTGTGTGCTAACCATATCATTTGTTTGATAGGTCTTAGTAGGTAGCTGGGCCAAATTGGAAAAATCAAGTTCATCATTTTTAACAAATACATCTTCAACTTGAATAGTCTCACCAACCAATAAGCCTACATCCGCTGCCTGATGCACTTTACCGTCAAGGGTTGTAAATTGTGTCATACCAAAAATAACATTGCCTTCATTAAGGCTAATCTCACCATTGCTTTGCAATGAAATTGAAACGATTCCCATATCAATCAATGAAGTTAATTCACCGATATCTGCTACGCCATCACTGTTTTTATCTTGCCAAACGCTAAACTGGGAAAAATGTTCATCATTCGCATCAAAAATGCCATCATGGTTTGTATCATAAGCAAGGCGTAAGCCTTCTAAATCGGTTTTTGCATCTGGGTGATGGGCGCTAAAACTAAATTCATAAAGTGAAATATTGCCATCCTGGTTGGCATCATAAACTAAAATACCATCATCTGGCCCTACCCAACCAATCGTGTGATAGTTACCACAAGGAAATTGCCAAGCCACTGTTGAGTTTTTCAAAGAAATAAAAGAAATACCATCATCATTTAAATCAAGTACAATGGGCGGCACAATAATAGAGATATTGACTGTTGCTGTATCAGTGCCACCATTGGCATCGCTAATGGTATAAGTAAAACTATCATTGCCACTGACAGCAAATTGCCCATTGGGATCATATTGATAAGTACCATCAGCATTCACCGTGAGCAAGGCCCCACTAGGAAGTGCAAATTGGTTACCTACGTTAGCACCAACACCATTCACCGCACTCACGACCAGCGTATCACTCTGATCGGGATCAGTATCATTAGCTAATAAAGCATTTGGATCTAGGGCTGAGTTAACATCGATTACTGTATTACCATGGGTTGTATTACTATCATCATTCGCTGTTGGGGCATCGTTGACACCTGTAATGGTGATGGTAAGTGTTGCATCGCTTGTTAAACCTTCAGCATCTTGCATAGTATAAGTTATCAGATCTGTGGTTGATTCTCCTACCGATAGATAGTTAAAAGCAACTCGGGGATCGTAGCTATAAGAGCCGTCAGCGTTTAGTTGTAAGTCTGCGCCACTGGGCAATGCAAAGCTGTTACCAACATTATTCCCAACACCGTTGACTGCACTGACTGTTTTGGTATCGCCTGCATTAGGATCGGTATCATTAGACAAAACGCCACTTGCTGCATTCACATTCAGCACCGTATCTTCATCGATGGTTGCTGTATCATCTACCGCTATAGGCGCTTGATTTAATGTAATGGTAATAGTTAGCTGAGAGCTAGAGGTGCTTGGCGTATCTGCATCCGTTAATTGATAGGTAATAACATCTTGCACCTGGATAAGGGCATCATTTGCTAATACTGTTTTTGAGCTATCCAAAGTGTAAACATAATCGCCAATTTGATGACCACCTTGCGCGCTTACATACACATCGATGCTACCATAGGTAGTAGATACTGTGATAATCCCATTGCTTAGGCCATCCAAATCAGCTCCATCTGCAATACCATTGATTTTGGTAATACTGGCACCATCTGCGCCAAGCAAAGACTCGCCAAAGCCATCATCATCTGTTATCAAATTTCCACTTTTAACTTCAGAAAGGTTAACAAACAAAGCGGTTTCATCCGCCGTGTTCAATTTAGCATTTGCAATCGGCTTATCATCTAAAATAGTGATAGTTAAAGTTGCTGAAGCACTATCACCATCTGAATCTAAAAACTCGTAAGTAAAAATCTCTTGTGCTTGTACATTTGTGGTATTTGGATCATTGGTATTATCAAAAGGTGCATTTAGCGTATATGTGTAAGCGCCAGTTAAACGATTAATTACCAATTCATTCCCTTGAGGCGTGGTCACGGTTAAAGTGTTGATGGTTGCAACGACTGTTCCCACATTATTAGGCAAGTAAACATCAAATACTGTACCACCATCTGGCCCTAAGCGATTCACTGCTAAAGTTGGAGCTGAAAATAAGTTACCATTTAATTGTAAGGCTTGATTGGTCTGATTGGTACCAATGCTATTGATATCTGCTTCTGTAATGGTGCTGTCGCCATTTTGATCAGTTGCCACAGGCACATCATCGACAATTTTGATATCGATATTACCAACATTTGCACCAACATTATTGGTTAAACTATATTGAAAATGCTCTGTGAATACTTTATGTCCCGACTCAATGGTGACATCCAAATTAGGATTTGCTAATTGATGAGGCAGAGCATGACCTAATTCATAAACAAAATCACCAATCCAGTTTTCTGCTGTGCTTGCAATATATAAAGTGAAAGTATTGCCTTCAGGTGTTGTTAAAACTACCTTGTCGGAAAATGATCGATTTTCTGTAGCGCCAGGTCGCACAGGTTGTGCAAAATAGGCATTTAATAGGATGCCACCGTTTGCACCTTCATGAAAAACATTTCCTTCAAGCGAAACTAACGCTTGGGTGTTCAGCAACACTTCTGTGTTTAAACCGCCTGTAAATAAGCCATCGACCACAATGCTCGGCGTGAACGGCAAGCCAGGTTGTGGGTGTACCACAGGCGGCTGTAATATAGACGGCACAGGATAGGGTGTAGGTTGGTTAAGACTGATAGTAAAGATTTGCATTTTAGGTAAAGTTTGTGAAAAATTATTGCTATAAAAAAAAGGGCTATCAAGCACTCTTTTAAGGGGTTCAATCCTATTCTCACTTTGCTGCTGAGATACTTGATTGACATCTTTGCGGCCAATATCTACTGGCAAAGATAATAATTCTTCAAATTTTAAATTAATGAATTCATCATTTTTATCTTCTTGCTTTTTAGGTATTTTATTTAATAATTGAATAAGTGTGGCTTCATCTAATGAAACATATTCTTTGAGTGCTTTTTGAAAAGGTATAAATAAAGATTGAAAGTGAAAACTTGAGTCCTCATCTGGGATGGAGACTTCTTTTAAGGAGCGCAGTAGCTTCTCTTCATCAATGAGAATAGATTCTTGTTCTGCCATAACATCCTTGCTATTGGCCAATAGAATTAATTTTACAAATGTGGTGATGTAAGTTAATAATACAAACTGCTTTCTTAGATACTCAACTTACATTAATGAATATAGGGACTAAATGCTTCTGGGAGCTTATCTATATCATTTTCTTGTATATCAATGCTTCTGAGTTTAGCAAGACGGGTGAGCGCCAAAGGCAAATCATGCAAGTGATTATGCCGCAAATGCAGCTCTTGAAGTTCAACAAGATCGCAGATCTCAGGAGGAAGCGCATCCATTTCGTTATAATCCAAGTTAAATAGGTGAAGTGATTTTAACAAGCCTATTTCTTTAGGCAGGACTTTTAAAGAACAATGTTTTAAATTCAAAATTTCAAGGCCCATTAAAAAACCAATCTCCGCTGGCAAATTGCTTAAGTGATTGTTGCGCCCATCGATGGTAATGGATTTTAAAATGCGCAGTTTGTTCATATGAAGTTTGAAAAACAAACTTGGTAAACGGGTGAGATATTTAAATTCAACTTCATTATCTTCAACATCGTTCAAAAAAGCCATGGCAATAAAAGTATTTACTCTCGCCAAACACATTTCCATTTCAATGAGATCTTCAATATCATTAAGACCATTGTCTACTAATAATTCCATGTTGATAAATTGATTTTCTATGCTTAAATGATTCGATCTCACCGCTTGCAAAATGTCAGCCTTTTTGCCTTCAAGATAGTGATATTCTTGCAGTAGTGTTTCTTTTGATAAATGCTCAAGAAATTGATCCTGGGTCATCGCTTTTAACTCATTTAAGGGCTATTTTTCCAGCTTAAAGGATTAGCAATCCAAGAACAATCCAACCATAGTCTTAGAAAACCATAGCAAATACACGCTTTAAGAGTGAACTTCTTGAACAGGCGGGATAATATGTTCAACCACGATAGGAGCTGTATGACCGCCATCTGAGGCAGGCTCTGTGGCTGCAGGGGCACTTAAACCTTGTGCTGGTACAGGAGCAACGGTGTTGTTTTGTGATACAACGGTGTTCAAATTAACCTGATCTGGAGTTGTTATTACATCAGCTGTTTGTAAAGCCTCAGCTTTTGTGGTTTGACCAAGGGCCAGGCTAACATCTGCGGCAACATGGCTCTGGCCATCTTGAGTTTCATAAGTCGTGAGCCCATGAATAATATTGCCATTTTGAATCTGTTGTTGGTGATCAGAAGTTAATGAAATAGCAGTAATAGCACGTTGCGCTAAGGTTTGAAATTCATTATTGTCGATGATGCCATTATTGTTGGCATCTTGCCATACACCGAATTTGCTATAGTTAGCATCATTTTGTCCTAAAACACCATCATGATTAGAATCAAAAGCAATTAACCCTTCTAAGTCGGTTTTAGCGCCTGGAGTATAAGATGTAAATGAAATTTGATCTAAACGCAGTGTACTTTCACCAGCATAATTAAACACTAACACGCCATCATCTGGGGTAACCCAGCCGACTTGAGTAACATCGGCTTTAGCCGGATCTAATGCTAACAAGACAGGTGAGCTTTGTGCAGAAATCAGATGTATACCATCGTTATTTAAGTCTAAGAATACAGGCGGAACTTGATACTCAAAAGCACCAATATCTCTGGTTCCTGAGGGGGCCAGACCGTTTTGATCAAGACCTGTCGTGTCTAAAGGATCGCCTGCATCTATTGCAGGACTGCCATCTAACAAAGAATGTGTTTGTGTTGAGCCACCATTATAGTAATCAAGTGGGCCTAGTTTGGCGTCGATTGGCATTGCTGCGGTTCCGATTTGATCTCCTGTAGCCGCAGTGAAGCCAGCGCCAAGATCATCCCCATTACCAATGAGATTGTATCCATCGCTAATGGAAACCGTCAAACTATCAAAGATATCTTTATCATCAGTATTTTGAGCCACAATAGAACTATATAAATTTAATGAGCCTATAATGGATGCAGCTTCCACATGATAAATACCACCGCCTGCTCCTGATGTAACAGTATTTTCAGTGATAGTGCTATTATTAATTTGCACAATTTCACCCTCAAGGCGCAAACCACCGCCTTGGGAAGTCGCTGTATTTGATGAAATGGTGCTGGTATTTACGGTTAAACTGCCTCCGCCTGCAATGATACCACCACCTAGCACAGCTTCATTATATGCAATGGTTGATGAGTTAATAGTTGCTGTTACGCCGATGCCATAGATAGTAAGTCCACCTCCTTCGCTGGAAGCTTTATTATACATAATTTCAGAATCAGTTATTGTCAAAGCAGAGCCAATAAAGTAAATAGCTCCACCATTCGTAGTTGTCTGATTATTATTTATGTTAACATTATTTATATCCACTTCAGTATCATATGAGCCTAAAATACCTGCACCGAAACCTGTCGTATGTGCTCCTTGGATAGTTATTGAATTTAATTCAAGCTTTGTCCCAAAACCTTGCACATCAAAAACGCGATCAGTGAAATCATCATCACTTGCATCAATAACTGATGTACCACCCTCCACGTTTTGAATAATAACACTACCCATAATATCTAAATCGCCTGTAAGCGCACCATTTTCATCATTACCAGCAATGGTAAGATAATAAGTACCATCACTTAAACAAATAGTGTCATCACCAGGCAGATCATAATGATTCGCTAAAATGACTGCTTCGCGTAATGATAATCCATCACCGCTGAGGGCTTTGGCATAAGCATCACTAAAACTTGTTGATCCAAATGCATAACCTGTACCAAAGCTATTTTCATCTGTAAAAATAGTTGGCATGAGGCATTCAATAACATTAACGGTAACCGTATTAGGACTTTGATCTGTATCTTCGCCCGAATTAGCAGTACCACCATCATCCTTTACAGCGAAAGTAAAACTTGCATAGTTGTTCTCAAACTCGTCTTCTACTGGGGAAAAAACAAATTTACCTGCTGCTATATCCGCATTTGAAATAAATTGCTCTAGCTCAACACCTACGCCATCAATTGAAAAATATCCATTATCTGGAAGACTTTTAACAAATAACCCATTAAATGCATTCGCAGGGGTATCGTTTACATCTGAAAAACCAAAGTCTGAGGCAGAAAAAGTATGACTACCATTTTCCAATATATAGACTGTTTTATCAGCACCGGATGGTTCATCGTTAACAGATGTCACATCAATTTGCATTTGGTTAGCACTTTGATCCGTATCAACACCACTATTTAGCACCCCACCATTATCTTTGACTTGGAAGGTGAAATCAACATATATAGCACCATTTTCATAGGCATCGCGACCAATTACTAATTTAACACCAACAATATCAGTGACTAATACCTCAGC
>JBFXKR010000032.1:0-8623 GCA_050173595.1 Candidatus Berkiella sp. | reverse complement strand
AGCATTAAGCTCTATTGATGGCAAAGTGGTAAATGACAGAACCATTGCTATTTCCAAAATTAGTGATGTCAGTGAAGCAAAAGGTAAATGCCAGATTTTGTTTATCACCAAGACTGAACAAGACAATTTGAAAAAAATTATTAAAGCTGTTGATGATCTTCCAATTCTTGCTTTTGGCGATATGGAGCACTTTGCAGAGCAAGGTGGTGATATGAATTTTTATATTCTCAATAACCGACTAGCGATTATGATTAACCCACCTTCTGTAGAAAGATCTAAGTTGAAAATTAGCGAAAGAATGTTGAAAGTCGTCACAGTCGTGCCGCCAGTAAATGAACCTGAAAAGCCCGCTACTTAAGGCTTGTGCCCATCAAATTACAATCGCACTAAAATCATCGTGCATTTCTTATTTAACTGGGCCGGCACAAAGGCTGGCCCCTACGAAAATTCTATTCTCTACGCTTGGATTTCATAATTTCTAAAAAAAAATCATAAGGTTACTTTGGTGCATCTAAAATAATGGCTTCTACCAAATTTTCTACCCAAGATTCACGGCCTTGAAGCATTTCTTTGCACGTGCTTGGAAGATTGGCACCATTTCGAACCACCACAGCAATAAGTGCATAATCAAGGCCTAATTCTTTAGCAAGTGCGGCCTCTGGCATGCCAGTCATACCAACAAGATGACACCCATCTTTGCTAAGGCGGTTTGCCTCAGCAACCGTTTCAAGACGAGGTCCTTGAACAATCCCATAAGTAGCCTTTCTTTGAAACTGATATTTCATATCACTGGCTTTTTGTATCATCAACTGTCGCAAAGACTCACTATAAGGTTGGGCGAAATTAACATGAGTGATATTGTCATCTTCATTTTCATCCTCACCCACAAAAGTATTGTCTCTACCATAGGTGTAATCAATCAGCTGATCAGGAATCACCAAATCCCCTGGCGCAAATTCTGAAACAATCGTTGCAACTGCAGCTGTTGCGATAACTGTTTGTACACCTGCATCGCGTAAAGCCCATATATTTGCACGATAATTGATAAGGTGTGGTGCCATGGGGGATTCACTACCACGTCTAGGGAGATAAACAACTTCGTGTTCACCTAGAATGCCATAACTTAATGGTGCAGAAGGCTCACCAAAAGGTGTTTTAACGCTAGTGCTATGTGTAAGACTTAAATTTTGAAGTGCGGCGAAGTTTGAACCGCCAATGACAGCAATCTTATTCATCATTCCTTATTTATTGATCTTCTGATGCAACACAAAATATGCCAGGTGCGTTTCGCAAATAGCCTTTGTAATCCATGCCATAACCAAATACATATCTATTTTCTACTATAATGCCAGTATAGTCTGCTTTTTGAACAGCATCTTGAGGCCTACCAACTTGCTTTTCGACTAAAACGGCTGTTTTAATCTCCGCTGCGCCTTGGGATTTGCAAAAGTGCACTATCTCCGCCAAGGTAACACCGTGATCTAAAATATCATCAACGATAAGCACTGTTCTGTCTTTAAGTGACACACGCGGTTTTGCAACCCACTGCATTTGATCTGAGCCAGTTGTTTTATCGCCATAACGTGAGGCGTGAACATAGTCCACTTGTAATGGAAAATCTAATAATGTGAGTAATTTGCCAGTAAGTACGACGCCACCAATCAAAACGCATAGCACAACAGGATCTTTATCTTCTAGATCCTGATGGATTTCATAGGCCATCGCTTTAAGCGCTTTTTCTACTTGTTCAGAATTATATAGGCAAGTTGCTCGGGAAAAGACGCGTTTGATATGGGCTGATGTTCTGTTATCAGTCATGTCTTGGGCAAGTCCTATATCACGTTCGAGGGTTATATCCATTATTACGCATCACTATGAAAGTTAAAGAACTAATAAAGCTCTAAGCCTTATAGGTTAGGGTTTTTTTAGGAAAACTGCAAGTATTTAGATAATTTAAGCCTAAATCCATAGCGCTTCTTATGAGGCAATAGATAGTTGCTCCAACTGGGCCATCACACTATACGCATCTTGCCATTGCTCTGTATTTTTCAGCTCTTCCCAAGCAGGGCTTTGTCCTTGAGCTAACATGCTTAATCTTCTTTTTTGAGTTGGCTCATGGTGATTAAGGTGTATACCTTGTAATGCCTCAATTGCACCAATGCGGTTATTACAAATTAAGACAAAGTCACAACCTGATTCAAGCGCAATATGTGCTCGTCTTGCATAGTTACCAATACCACTAGCGCCTTCCATACTTAAATCATCACTGATTATGGCACCTTTAAAATTTAATTTTTGTCGAAGGACAGTTTGTAACCAATAAGAAGAGAAACCAACTGGGTAGGGATCAATATTAGGGTAAACAATGTGAGCTGGCATCAATGCTGCAATTCCAAATTCAATTAAGTTTTTAAATGGCAACATGTCATCTTGAATTTGTGCAAAAGTACGCTTATCTTCTGGAAGAGCAAGATGTGAATCAGCACTTACTGAGCCATGACCTGGAAAATGTTTTGCAGTTGCTTTCATGCCTGCTTTTGACATCCCTTTCACATAAGAAATTGCTAAAAGGGCAACAAGTTTTGGATCTTGACTGATGCAACGACTTTTCATCACTTCACTTATGCCTTTATCAAGATCTAAAACGGGCGCAAAACTTAAATCGACGTTTAAAGATCTCACTTCCAAAGCCATTAAATAGCCTAATTTTTCAGCGATTTCTTGAATTTTGGCTAAAGGATAGGTTTTGTTTTCGTAAAGCTCACCCAGCACGCTCAGGTTAGGTAATTTGGTGCATTCTTTCACAAAACGTTGTACACGTCCCCCTTCTTGATCAACACATAATACTAATGAAGGGCGAATAGATTTAATATGCTTAGCCATATCTGCAAGTTGAGAACGACTTTCATAGTTTCGACTAAAAAAGATAACTCCCCCCACATGCGGGTGATTTAATATTTCGATATCTTCTGGTGTTAAGCTAAGTCCTTGCACATCTAATATGACGGGTCCAATAGCGGAGTTCATTTTTGTTCCTTTTATCCTTGAATAAATACTTTCATCCCAATAGGTATTGCATCAAATAATGCGATAATGTCTTGATTTCGCATGCGAATACAACCATGTGATAACGCCACACCCATGGGCTTGCTGTCTGGGCATCCATGAATGTAAATAAAGCGTTGCATCGTATCGCAATCACCGAGGCGGTTTTTGCCAAATTCAAGACCACTTAACCATAAAATGCGACTTAAGATCCAATCTTTATCAGGATAGGTTTCTTCTAATTGTGGCGTGAATTCGCCACAAGCACGTCTTGCTGTAAAAATAGTATTGATGGGCAGACCTTGGCCTATCTTAGCACGAATATAATGCCAACCTCGTGGTGTTTGAAAACTCCCCTTTTTTTCACCAACACCATTTTGCGCTGTTGAGATGGAATAACTTTTAGAGATTTTGCCGTTTTGTTTGAACATTAATTCTTGAGCAGCCGTATCTACTAACAGATGTACTTCATCATTCCATGTTGTAGTCGGTTGTTCAACTGTTATCATCATTCTATATTCAGCAACTTATCCATTAAGGAGTTTCAAAATGGCTATTTATAAAAAATCAATTCTCGGAATATCTGCTATTTTAGCGAGTCAGATTTTTGCATCAACTTTTGCATATGCAGATGTACCTTCTAGCATCACATTCAGCAATTTAACAGATTTAGCGCTTTCAACCTCTATTGCAAGCTTACCTGGCAGAGGCATTGCTGCTAATGCAGTAAAGCCTGTTAGCTATGGTATCGTTACTTTGGCATGTGGTTTTTATAATGTTAAACAAAACTGCCCAATCGAGTTTACTGATAGTGCTACAGGCGCTAAAGTGGCTACGGTTTATATTAATGCAGACACAGCAACCCTTACCCAAGCTCCAACCTTTTACGGCACTTATGCCGATCTATATGAAGTCAAAGGCTGGGAAGCTTCACCTTTAAGTGAAATTAGCATTAGCAAAAAGGCCTGATAAAAAAAGGCCGGTATACACCGGCCTTTTTAATTCCTAAAGAAATAACGTTATGCCATTTCTTCTTCTAACGCCACAGCAGAAGTTGTCGCTGGCATTTGAACCTTGCGATTTGCCAAAGTTTCAAGCCATGCACGCAGCTCTTCTGTTTGACGTTGAGCTAATTTAGGATCTTTGAAGGTGTGGGTTAACAAGAACATCCCTTGTATACTGGAGATTAAGTTTAATGCTAAACCATGCGCTTTTTGATCAAAATTTAAAGCTCTGAATTGTTCTTCAGACCAAACTAAAATGTCATGCAACAATTTAGCGGCCAAATCAGATAAAGCTCCACCTTGTTTGCCTAATTCTTGGCATAAGCCGCCAATGGGGCATCCAAAACGCGCGGTAATATCCAGATTTTCTAAACTGTATTTTACTAATGTCATTAGGCGTGCTAATGGATCAGCAATTTCAGACCAAGATGCTAATCTTTCGGCCCATTCTGAAGCGCGCTTTTCAATCACAGCAATACCAATGGCTTCCTTGGTTTTAAAGTAATAGTAAACATTACCAAGGGGAACATCGGCTTCTTGAGCAATATCTGCAAGCGTGGTCAGATTAAAGCCTTGTTGGTGAATGAGCGTTTTTGCTGCTTCGATCAGTCTTATACGTTTATCAGTTTTCCTTGGCATAACATTCATAGTCCATTTACTTGGGATAAGCTTCGTTCAATCATTCACTCGTAATGTACAAGTACTGAGAACATTGATGCTTATCCACTACCTATACTACTTATGGCTAATTATGTCTTCGCATCTGAATTTTCTCTGCGTTGTTGGCTTCGCCTCTCACAATCCTCATGTATTTACATACACTCCGTTTGTTCAAGGCTCGCCGCCTAGCATAAAAATCATATGCTTTGACAATTCTTTCGAATACTAGCCATAACCCCTTTTCTAAGCTCTTTGCTAACTCAGCAAATTATACAAAATCGTAACGAAGTTGTATACCCAAAATATCAGCATGTCCGCTGTAATCACCTGCTAAGCTAGCAGAGGTGATTGGAGTGTCGGAGTTTGCGATAAAGGGCGCACGTTCATTAATTGAAGATTTTTCAAAGAACAAATGTGCATAGCCAAAATCAATACGGAACGCTTCGTTGACTTTAAACGCGCCACCAATAGCAGCCCAAATTCTATCGCTGTCTGGTAAACGTGCAGTTCTAAATTCATCACGTACAGGGGTTTGATCATACGCAGTACCAATTCTGAACAACCAGTTTTGGTCATATTTGTATATCATTCCAAGTGCTATACGACGAGAATCTTTAAAATGTTCCCATGTATCGGTATCAATACCTGGTGAGGTCGCAACTTGAGCACCGCCAGCAAACACTGGTAAACCTCTGTTAGGTTCAAAGCGTAAACGCAAGGTGTGGAAACGACTCCAGTTAGTCCACGCGGCATCAACTGTAGCTGCAAACTGATCATTAAACTCATGATACAAGCTTAAAGTCCAAGTTTCTGGCAATGTGATGTTGGATCGCACACGACTTAAAGTATACTGACCTTCTGCTGGTCCAAAACCAAGTGTTGTACCATTTAAGATTGGCGTTAAGTTTTCGCTGTTGCCTTGCGCACCTAAATTCAAGTGTGAACGGAAAGCTAAACCAACACGGGTGGATAACCTAGGTGTCCACATAATGCCCGCATGCCAACCATATGCCCAACCTTCAGCAGCATTCTTTTGAAAGCCATCAGCAAATCCAGGTGTAATAGCAGTATTAGGTGAAGCTGAACCAGTATGTACTTCCAATCTAGCTCTTGCCCATAAAGCATCAGCACCCACACCAAAAGAAAGGCATGGCATAAATTCATAAGCAATACTCGGGCTAAAATCTAATGATTTAACGCTAGAGTTAGTTGCTATATAACGCGCAATACCATGTTCGTTGTATTGGGAATCTAGGCCAAATGGCGCTGTCACGTTAAAACCAAATATCCAACGATCATCGAGTCGTTTAGAAAGGTGAAATGTCGGAACAACATTTAATGTGCCGGGATCATCATCCCTACCACCTGGCACTTGAAAAGTTCCTACACCTGGCGTAGGAAACAAAGGATGGAAAGATGTTGTTGCAGACCTAGCGGTAAAATCGAAATTACCGTTAATTAAAACACCACTTAATACGACTTCACTTTCACCTAGCCGAGTTAAACCGGCAGGATTGAAATATCCAGTACTGGCATCTTCAGCGAGTGCAGCGGTTCCGCTGTACGCTAATCCTAAGTTGGTTGTGTTTTGTTCTAAGATTGCGAACCCTGAAGCAAAGACTTGGCTGCAAAGACAGCTCATGACCAAGCTTGTGCCTAAGATCGCAACTTTTGATTTAATTGAAGTGTCCCAGTTCCTGGCCACGTTTATTTACTCCCTTAACTAAAAGAAAAGTACTCTGTAATCACTGTGGCATAAGGTATTGCATAATTGTTTTGACAATCAACTCATGCTCATTGACTCTGGAATCATACTTTACCGATATACTTGCCATATGTGAATGCCCTACGACAAATTAAATAAATCTTTTCGAAATTTTTCGCTTGGTGGTGAGCGCCCCATCCAGGTTTTCAACACCAAGTTGTAAAACTCATTACCTTTAATAAGGCCTTTCATATTTCCTTTAATCGTAATTTTCGTTCCAACGTTTGGAACAAAATCTAAAATTAAAGTATCGCCTTCGCGTAAGGGCATATCTATCATCTTAAAGAACTGACTAATACTAATCTGCTCTCTCTCTACTAAATCAGGAGGATTATTCAATTGAATTCCTTCCTCCCAATATTCCCTGAGATTATCGACACTACGCAAAAAATACAACCACATTCTTTTTGGACCAGGATCATTTATGGCATCTTGTGGCGTTAAATCCTTATTCAATGAATAAAATGCCCCAATATAAGTATCTTGGAAAAAAACTTTGTGCAACGCAACGCCACGCAATGTGAGTACATCGCCGGTTTCTTCAATAACAACGGTGCTAGGAATTTCTTGATTTTTGAATGTATAGTTTTTCGCAAAGCAACATACATGAAGTAATGCCATTGCCACAAAAACACTAAATAGGATTTTTTTGTTGGTCAAAGTAATTCAAATACGCCTGCAGCGCCCATCCCTGTCCCAATACACATGGTTACCATACCATACTTGATTTGCTTTTGGCGTGCGCCATAAAGTAATTTTGTGGCCAAGATCGCCCCTGTGGCACCTAAGGGATGTCCCAAGGCAATTGCGCCGCCCTGTGGGTTAACGCGGTTTGCATCAATACCTAGCTCTTTTATAACCGCTAAACTTTGAGCAGCAAAGGCTTCATTTAATTCAATCCAACCAATATCTTTGAGTGTTAACTCAAGTCGATTCAATACTTTAGGAATAGCCGCAATTGGACCAATACCCATAATCTCTGGCTTAACACCTGCCACACTAAAGCCACAAAACTTTGCTAAGGGGCGCAAATCATATTTATCAACCATTTTTTTACTGACAAGCACAAGGGCTGCAGCACCATCACTCATTTGTGAGCTATTTCCAGCTGTCACAGTACCTTTTAAAGCAAAAGCGGATCTGAGCTTTGAAAGTGCCTCTAAATTGGTATCCGCTCTTGGGCCTTGATCCTGCTGGATGAGTTGAGTGCCGTTAATGATGTTTAATGTTTTAAGATCAGCAACTGCACTTTGCACAGGCATCGGGACAATTTCTTCTACAAATTTTCCCTTCTCAATTGCACTTAATGCTTTTTGATGACTCAATAGCGCAAACTCATCTTGCATTTGTCGGGTAATTTGCCATTGATTTGCTACTTTTTCAGCAGTAATCCCCATGCCATAGGCAATACCAATATGCTCTTGTTCAAAAAAACGCGGGTTTGCTGAAAAAGAATGCCCGCCTAAAGGCACCATACTCATACTTTCAACACCACCAGCAATCACGACATCGGCCAAACCTTGTGCAATTTGATCTGATGCCATACTGATGGCTTGTAAACCAGAAGAGCAAAAACGATTAATCGTTTGCGCAGGTACGCTATCTGGAAATCCTGCGAGCAGGGTTGCAATCCTTGCCACATTCATGCCTTGCTCGCCTTCTGGCATGGCGCAACCAATAATCACATCTTCAACTATCGCTTTGGGTATAGTTGGTACTTTTGCCATAGCGGCATTTAGCACGGTGCTTAATAAATCATCTGGTCGGGTGTTTCTAAATGCACCTTTGGCTTTGCCAACAGCTGTGCGCATAGCGCTCACAATATAAGCATCTTGCAACTGACGAGTCATTGAATTCTTTTCCTTAAAGTCACTGATAGCCACAAGTAATTAAGCTAATTTCTCAAGGGCTTTCCCTTTTCCAACATATATTTGATACGATTAAGTGTTTGCTGAGTTTGTATCAACTCAACAATAGCTTCATTTTCTAAGTGACATATCCAGTTTTCATCTACTACGGTATTCGCATCAACTTCCCCACCACACAGCACTCTCGCAAGTTGAGAGCCTATATGGAAGTCATGATCAGAAATAAAATTCCCTTCTCTTAAATTCACTAAGGCCATTTTAAAATTAGCTATGCCTGGTTT
>JBFXKR010000031.1:0-8631 GCA_050173595.1 Candidatus Berkiella sp. | reverse complement strand
TGTCATAGGTAAGATTAGCATTTTGTAAATTTTTGATATTAGGACGAATATAATTTTTCTCATTGGTTACGCGAGGTTTTGCCATAAACAATTCGCGAACATAGGAGGTGAGTTCACCCACAATTAAATCTAGCGCGCTTAAAAAACGTGAGCCAGTTTTATCATACTCTTCAGGTTCATTTCTATCTACCCAATCTGTAAAGGGACGCAAAATGGAACTTAAAGATCCAGTATAAGGTGCACGTTGTTTTGCTTTCTTTGCGGCTTTAAGTTCAGCATTTCCCTGACTTTTATGAAAGGGATTCACACCACAGTCTAAGGCTTCTATTAAATCAGGGCCACGAAAACATTCAATCACATGGCCGGCCGCTTCATACTCAAACGAGCGGTTTATTGCTTTTTCTAAGAGCAATACAAACTGCATTGGGCCAGTTAAAAAGCCAATCGCACGCAATAAGATATTGTCTGAGGTGCTCATCATGCTTAAGGTGTTTGCCAATGTGCTTCCTATACTCGCTAACATGCGATAAAAGCCACGGTTTAAATAAATTTTAACAATTTCTTTTTCAATTAATGCCGCAAGCCTTCTTTGATGGATATTATTTCTAGTAAAGTTAAAAACGTCAATTGGGAAAAAAAGGCCTGTTTTCCCAGGATTTCTACCAAAACTCATAATATCAATTTCATTTGTATTGTTATTATAAGCAAACAAAGTAGGCACAGGCACGGGGCGGTGTTTATCACCCAAGGCCATTCTAAAGTGCTCATTCACTTCTGCCGTAATATGGGTGACCAATTTATAAAGTTTAGTAGGATTGGTTTTTTCTGAATATGTAATTATCTCACTATCATCGCGGACGCTGAACAGTCCTTTGTTTATATCTCGACTAAACCAGAAATGAACGACTGTAGTCCCTAATACCCAAAGAACTGTTTCAGAAAGAATTGGCAAGAAAGCCGATGCTTTTGCAAAGGCACCCGCCCAAAGTGCTGTTCCCACCCAAATTGTTCCAGACATCGCGCCAGCTGCAAGCAGTAACATTAATAACGTACCAACGGTTGGTAGCATGCCTGCTTTCCAAGGCGCCCGAGAAGTGCTTATCTGGGCTAACCAAGCAAATGATGAAATATTATAAATTTCATTTCGTAGCCAATCTGCTTTATCTTTCAACCAGGAAGCTGCAGACATGATTCACCTCATTTATATTTATAGTTTAGATTGCCTACATGCATAGCATGTAAAGTTATACCCGCAAATATCAAAGTGATATTGCATTACATCCTTTTGGGCTATTTCCCTATAAACGCTTAAACAAAGCCAAATACGTGTCCTTCGTTTCTTTGTGCTGATGTGCGTGTGAAATTAACGCTTCTTGCAGTCCATTTCTCATTAAGAATTGAATATTATCTGTTAATTTTTTGTTTGTATCTGGCGTGTTTTTTGATTTAATCCACACGCCCCAAGTTGCTTTATCCTGAGAATCATTTATTTGCACACCTTGCGTTGTGATAGCAATCAATTCATCTTTTGGGGTGCTCATAATATAGGTTGCACCCATATTTTCAACTGGAAAAATCTTTGAACGTATTGTTAATTCGATGATTTGTTTTGGATATTGCTTTTTTAAAGCTTCAAAAATTTCAAGTTGCTCATCTGTTCTGGCTAGCTGGTTATTCTCTAAATTACCATGCTTTGTAACCACTAAAGTGCCACCTTTTGCTAAATACTCGCGAAATAAAGTTGCTCTTTTTAGTGCAACACCAACTGCTGTTTTATTTTTTGCATTCTTAGTTGAAATTAAATTTGGGCTTGCAACCCCTTTAGTGACTAAAGGGGTTGCGATAGTTGGGGTGTGAATAATCCACAAACTGCTTTTAGGCGAAAATTGTTCATGCGCATTTAACAGGTGTTGTTCTATATGATATTGAATTTGTCCAAAAATTGGCCGCAAAGTGCTATCACTTGCCGTACGCACGCAATAACTTTTAACGGCTAAATCGTGCCAAATGTTACGCGAAAGCTTCGCATCAGCCGTATCTTCATATGCTTTTTCTATAAAAGGAGGCTTTTTCACAAAGAATTGGCCTAAAAAAGTAGTATCTACACTACTTTTTAAGACGGGCGCAAACAAAATACTTAGGACGCCCCAAGTTACAGTAAAAAACCTTAAGCCAAATCGCAAGATAACACCTTTTTGGTTACCTCTAAGGTGCGAGAGTATATCATAGCAATATCTTCTTCGCAGCTACTAAAAGGGAGTGCTAGCACAGCCAGGGGTGCTAAGAAGTTTGATAAGGCATCAACCGTTTGTGCTAAGGAGACGGTGCTATTTGGAGTTTCATTTACAATCACCGCATGAACCGGGATCTGCTGGCAAGTGAGCGCACTGTGAGCTGTTAAGGTGTGACTTAAAGCCCCAAGATAAGTACCTGTTACCAAAATACAGCAGCATTCTAGTTGTTTGAGCCAAGATAAACAGGTCATCTTGTCCGTGATAGGCGCCATAATACCGCCCACACCTTCAATCAAATGAATTTTATCTTGTTTTTTTGCTTGTTCAATTCTTCGTTGGCAATGCAAAATAAGCATTTTTTCATCTATCGTTTTGCCTTCTAATTTACCAGCCATGCTAGGCGTCAAGGGCGCTGTGTAACGCCAAGGTGAGCACTGCTGAATATGCACATCTGTTAAAGGCAAATGTTGTGCCCTTAAAAGAATAGCTGTATCAGTGTGTTGAATTTCTTCTTTACTTTGCGGCCATCCTGAAATGATCGGTTTGCTTGCACTTAAACATTGCTCATGCGTACTATCATAGTGCAATAATTGCTGCGTTATGTAGGTTTTTCCGATCTCCGTGCCCGTTGCACTAATGAAGATCCCAGTCATATGGTATTATTCCCAAAAAAAGGAGATGGTACAAAACCATGAAGCAAAATGCTACCGTATGGCTGCCCTATGCCCAAATGCAAACGACCCACCCCCCATTTGAAGTGGTTAGGACCAATGGTTCTTTGCTTCATTTAAAGGATGGGCGACAATTAGTTGATGGTGTCGCTTCTTGGTGGACCAGTTGTCATGGCTATAATCATCCTCACATCATGCAAGCTTTACAAAAACAAAGCGAAAAGCTCGCTCATGTGATGCTAGGCGGATTGATTCATGAACAAGCATCAACGCTTGCCACGCGATTATCAAATTTATTACCTAAAGATCTTGATTATGTGTTTTATAGTGAATCAGGATCAGTTGCTGTTGAAGTTGCCATGAAAATGGCGCTGCAATATTGGCTTAATAAAGATCAAAAACAAAGACAGCAATTTTTATATTTTCAAAACGGCTATCATGGTGACACATTCTACACCATGTCAGTGTCAGATCCACAAGATGGCATACACCCACCTTTAGAACATCTACTCCCCAAACAGTTGCTTCAAAAAATCCCAATCAATCAACATGAGTTAGCAATTTTCGAACAATGGTTGCAACAACACCACCAGTGTATTGCTGGCATGATCATCGAACCTTTAATACAAGGTGCTGGTGGTATGAAAATAACAACTTCATCTGATTTCTCAGCGTTAATTAAGCTTTGTCAAAAATACCAAATCTTAGTCATCGTTGATGAGATCTTCACCGGATTTGGAAGAACAGGTAGTTTATTTGCAACGCTTCAAACCGATATCGTGCCTGATATAATGTGTTTATCAAAAGCATTAACAGCAGGTGTGCTGCCGCTTGCAGCTACGATTGCGCACAAAAAAATATATGATACTTTTTTAGGGAAGGATTTTTCCAAAGCACTGATGCATGGCACCACGTTCATGGGTAATGCCTTAGCTTGTGCTTGCGCCAATGCTTCTTTAGATTTATTTGAGCAAGAACCTCGCCTTGCGCAAGTAGCAGATATCGAAGGCATATTAAAAAGTGAATTGATGCCCTTGCAAGATGTAAACGGCGTGAAAGATGTTCGAGTAAAAGGTGCGATTGGGGTTGTGCAACTAAAACATCATCTTGATCATGATTTAAATTGGTTCAAACATAAATTTATCGATGAAGGCGTGTGGTGTCGACCATTTGGTGATATCGTTTATACAACACCAGCACTTAATATCGATAAGGAAGCTCTTTTAAAAATCACAGATTCTATGACAAAATTAATCAAATTATGGTCAGTTGAGCGCTTCAATAAATAACTTGTCTGAATGTTGGATTTTTTTTATGCTAGCCCCTTTTTGTAGTCAGATTATCATTAACCTCAACTGTAGGAAGCTTTTATGCTCACAATAGAAGAGCGCATCGCCCAAGAATTGAATGTTTCTCCACAACAAGTAAAGGCAGCTGTCTTGCTTTTGGACGAGGGAGCAACAGTCCCCTTTATTGCCCGTTATCGTAAAGAAGCAACTAACGGCCTGGATGATGCCCAATTACGTGTTTTGCAAGAAAGGCTTATTTATATTCGTGAGCTAGAAGAAAGACGATCAACTATCTTAAAAAGCATTGAAGAGCAAAATAAACTCACCCCTGAACTCAAAGCAGACATTTTACAAGCCGATACCAAAATTCGTTTAGAAGATTTATACCGCCCTTACAAGCCTAAACGCCGTACAAAAGGCCAAATTGCTATCGAAGCAGGACTTGGGCCTTTAAGCGAAGCCTTATTAAATGATCCCACGCTTGACCCCTTAACATCTGCTTTAGCCTATGTTGATCCTGATAAAGCGGTACCTGATGCTAAAGCAGCCTTAGAAGGCGCGCGATATATTTTAATGGAGCAATTTGCCGAAGATCCACAACTGCTGGGTAGAATCAGAAATTATTTACAAGATAAAGCCCAACTTGTAAGCAAAGTAATTCCTGAAAAACAAAATGAAGCACAAAAATTTCAAGATTATTTTGATCATATTGAACCATGGAACAAAGTACCTTCTCACCGCTGCTTGGCGATGCTAAGAGGCCGTAAAGAAGGGATGTTACAACTCGCTTTAGTGCTGCCAGAAGAAATTGAAAATCCAAATGAAAGCCCTGTTCAATCCATGATTGCGCAACACTTTAGCATCGTCAATAAAAATCGCGCCGCTGATCCTTGGCTACAAGAAGTCGTTAAATGGACTTGGCGAATTAAAATTCAACCGCATTTGGAAACAGAATTAATTGGACTATTACGAGAAGCTGCTGAAACAGAAGCGATTGCCGTATTTAAGAGCAATTTACATGATTTATTAATGGCTCCTCCTGCAGGACATCTTACCACACTTGGACTTGATCCTGGCTTAAGAACCGGCGTTAAAGTGGCAGTAGTCGATCCAACCGGTAAGCTGTTGGCAACAGATACCATCTACCCCCATGTTCCCCATAAAAAGTGGGTGGAATCTTTAGCCACATTAAAAGCATTAGTGATGCAACATGAGGTCAAACTGATTAGCATTGGTAATGGCACCGCTTCTCGTGAAACTGAAAAATTAGTTGAAGAATTAATGAAGCTAAGCCCGGAGCTCAAACTCACAAAAGTGGTTACCTCAGAAGCTGGGGCTTCTGTTTATTCTGCTTCTGAATTAGCAAGTCAGGAATTCCCGCAACTCGATGTCTCGCTACGAGGCGCTGTGTCCATCGCAAGGCGCATCCAAGATCCTTTGGCGGAATTGGTGAAAATTGAACCCAAAGCAATTGGTGTTGGCCAATACCAACATGATGTCAATCAAACCATTTTAGCACGTACACTTGAAGCTGTTGTAGAAGATGCCGTGAATGCGGTTGGCGTTGATGTGAACACAGCCTCCAGCGCACTCCTTACGCATGTTGCTGGATTAAATCAACAAATTGCTAATAATATTATTGAATTTCGTGAACAAAATGGGCCTTTTAAAAATCGTCCCACGCTCAAAAAAGTACCTCGCCTTGGTGAAAAAGCTTTTGAGCAAGCTGCCGGCTTTTTGCGCATCACCAACGGCGATAACCCCTTAGATGCTTCAAGCGTCCACCCTGAAGCCTATCCTGTGGTCCAAAGCATTTTAGAAAAATCACACTGCCCTATTGATAAATTAATAGGAAACAGTGATTTTTTGAGCAAAGTTAATCCAAAAGAATTTGTTAACGAAAATTTTGGTTTACCAACAATCAAGGATATTCTTAAAGAATTAGAAAAACCGGGTCGCGATCCCCGAGCCACTTTCACCACCGCTCAATTTAAAGAAGGTGTAGAATCTTTAAATGATTTAACGCCTGGCATGATACTTGAAGGGATTGTCACCAATGTGGCCAATTTTGGCGCCTTTGTCGATATTGGCGTACACCAAGATGGGTTGGTTCATATCTCTGCACTCTCACATGAATTTGTGAAAGACCCCCGTCAAGTAGTTAAAACCGGGCAGATTGTTAAAGTCAAAGTCCTTGAGGTTGATTTAAATCGAAAACGTATTAGCTTAACCATGTGCTTGGAAAAAACGCCTGAAAGAAGCAATCCGCGTGAACAAAAAATCAACAAACCAGCTTCAGGCAAACCGTATAAAGCAAAGCCTGCTCCCATCCAATCAACTGGTTCATTAGGGCTTGCCTTGCAAGCAGCACTTAAAGGCAAATGAGCCAAGCGCGCGTCATTTATCAAGTGGTACTCGATGTGCCACTTCGACGCGCATTTGATTATTGCGCACCCTTAAACCACCATGCGCCAATTTTACGTGGCACACGCGTTAAAGTGCCTTTTGGCAAAAGCGAGCGCATTGGTTTAGTCATGGGGCAAAGCGATACTTCAGCGCTTGCGCAAGATAAAATCAAAGAAATTCTTGAAATTTGCGATGAAAAACCCTTGTTTCCTGAAAGCTTATGCGAGTTTATTGAAAAAACAGCGCAATATTATCATCACCCCATTGGGGAAGTTGCTTTTAGCGGCGCGCCACTACATATACGCCAAGGAAAAACTAAGCAACCAAAGCAAACTTTACCTTCAGCATTAGCATTGCAAAAGCCCTTATCACTGAATGAAGCACAAAGTGCTGCACTTAAGGCAATTTTAGAAAAACAAAATACCTTTGCGCCTTTTTTACTACAAGGGATTACAGGCTCTGGCAAAACTGAAGTTTATTTACAAGCTGTTGAACATATTATTGCTCAAAAAAAACAAGTTTTAATTCTGGTGCCTGAAATTTCACTCACGCCACAAACGCATGCGCGATTTGCAGCGCGCTTTGGTGACAATGTTTTGCAGTTTCATTCTAAAATGACACCCAAAGAACGCTCTGATGTCTGGATGCAAATACGTTATCAGCAAAAACAGATTGTGATTGGCACACGTTCTGCCATTTTTTTGCCTTTTATGAATTTAGGTTTAATTGTTATCGATGAGGAACATGATCCCTCCTTTAAACAACAAGAAGGTTTTCGCTATTTAGCGCGGGATATCGGTGTGCTTCGTGCAAAGATGTTTGATTGTCCGATTGTACTAGGCTCTGCCACCCCCTCTTTTGAGACATTGTTGAATGCAAAGATGGGTAAATATCAAACGTTATTGTTACCCATTCGTGCCACCAATACACAGCTGCCAAAAACCACGCTACTTGATGTAAGGCATAATAAATTAGAAGCAGGGCTCTCTAACGCTTTATTAGCGCAAATCGATAAATGTCTAAAAAGCAATCAACAAGTCTTGTTGTTTATCAATCGACGTGGCTTTGCTCCCATCTTTATGTGCTATGATTGCGGTTATTTTGCGCAATGCCAACGTTGTGATTCTAAGCTTACTTATCATCAGGAAAAACAAATCTTAGTTTGCCATCACTGCTTGCATCAGCGAAAAATATTAACCGAATGTCCAGATTGCAAAGCCAAAGAATTGCACCCTGTTGGGCAAGGTACGCAACGTTTAGAGCAATTTTTAAAGAGCTACTTCCCAGATGTTGCCATTGCCAGAATCGATAGTGATGTCACACAAAAAAAAGGAAGCTTAGAATCTTTGCTTGAACAAGCTAAAAGTGGTGAAGCAAAATTGCTCATAGGCACACAAATTCTTGCAAAAGGCCACCACTTTCCCCATCTTGGTCTTGTGGCCATCGTTGATGCAGATGGTGGATTATTCAGCGTTGATTTTCGCGCAGTTGAACGCATGGCACAATTGCTGATTCAAGTTGCCGGTCGCGCTGGCAGAGTGCATGATTGCTCCAATGTGGTGATTCAAACATTTCATCCTGAACATCCTTTGTTTTTGCCTATATTGCATCAAGATTATCAAAAACTGGCAGATACCTTATTGCTGGAACGCCAAAAAAATCAACTACCGCCTTATTCACACATTGCACTGATTCGCGCACAAGCAACCAAGCCTGAACTACCTGAAAAAGTCCTAGAGCAAGTTCAACATGCCTTAAAGTCATTTCAGTTAAATCATGTGCATATTCTTGGTCCTGTACAGGCACCCATGGCAAAACGCCAAGGACAATTTCGTTACCAATTATTGCTACAATCGAACGAAAGAAAACCGCTACATCAAATATTGAGTTATTCAACAACTCTTTTAGAAAAGTCTAAAGACGCCAAAAAAGTGCGTTGGTCATTAGATGTTGATCCCATCGACATGTTTTAATCATCCCTATTGCGGCCCAATTTAGGCCAAAAGATGTGGTTCGACTTGAAATGTTTTA
>JBFXKR010000030.1:0-8801 GCA_050173595.1 Candidatus Berkiella sp. | reverse complement strand
AAGGGTTGCTAAAGTTTCTGCGGTGACTAGCGCTTGGCGCAAGCAAGATTCATTAACACAAGTTAAATGATGACCGCCATTTTGCACATTTAATAAAGCCGCTTGAGTTAATAATGCTTTATCTTGGGATGGGCGATGTTGCCCAATACGCTCAACCCAAGCCGTGATATCAATGCTACCATCTTGGGCTTTAGGTAAATCGTCTCTGATTTTAACCATCTGAAGATCTCTTCCCTGTCTCTTTTGATGTGTGCTTATTCTACCTAATTGTCATATTGTAAATAAACCAATGGTTTCTACATGTGCCGTATGTGGAAACATATCCATCACACCCACTTTTGCTAATTGAAATCCATGTTGATGAACAAGTATAGCTGCATCTCTCGCAAAGGTGGTTGGGTTACAAGATATATAGAGAATTTCTTTGGCTTTAAAGTGACCAATTGCATTCACAATTTCTTGTGCTCCGCAGCGAGGCGGGTCTAATATTATTTTTGTATAGTGTTGTTTTGCCCAGCTTTGACTTAAAAAATCCTTGCTCAAATCAAAACCATAAAATTGCGCATTATGAATGTTATTACGTAACGCATTTGCTTTCGCTCTTGTTGCCATCACTTGTGCACCTTCCACCCCCACAACATGCTTAGCGCGTTGTGCAAAAGGTAAACTGAAGTTACCCAAACCACAGAACAGATCTAATATCGTGTCATCAGAAGTTGGGCGAAGCAACGCGAGCGCTTGATTCACCATCTTTTGGTTCATGTCTTGATTCACTTGCGTAAAATCAAGCGGGTGAAAGTGGTATGTCAATTGCTGATCCACAAGCTCATAACTTAATTCAAGTGGACTTTCTTTTGGCCAAACTTTGTAAACAGACTCTACGCCTTGTGGTTGCAAATAAAATGAAAAATGATGTGTTTGGCAAAACTGGGTTAAAAGATGTAAGTCATGCTCTGAAAGTGGTTCAAGATTTCTGAAAACCAAAGCAACTTCATTACCACCAATTGCAACTTCTATCTGGGCAATGATAGCTTTACCTTCTAATGCATGAATAGCTTCTCTCAATGCTAATATTTTGTGACCAACACGAGGATCAAGCACTTGGCAATTATCAATGATGGCTATTTTGTTATTGTTTTGCTCTCGAAAGCCAATTAAAAGACTCTGCTTTTTCTCAACATAACGTACGCCTAAGCGTGCTTTTTGTCTGTAGCCTTGTGTTTTTCCTTGCAAAGGTGCAAGCCATTCTTTAGCACTGACTTTAGCTTGGTTAAGCAATAAGTCTTCAAGAAATTTTTGTTTGTGCTCTATTTGCAATTGCGTGGGTAAATGCTGTAGCTGACAACCGCCACACAAACCAAAGTGTTCACAAATAGGTAAAGCGCGATTCTCACTGGGCGTTATAACTTGAACCGTGTTTGCTTCACTATAACGTGAATGAACACGTGTATATTTTGCCTTGACCGTTTCCAAAGGCAGCGCACCAAAAACAAACATGACTTTGTCATTTATACGGGTAATGCCTCTGCCGTCATGTGATAGCGCATTAATTTGAACTTCAACTGGCTCGCTTTGTAGGGCCTTTTGCTTACGAGACATACTGCCAAACCTTCATGCCAAAATAGTGGTCATTCTAGCACTATTGGCCTCCCATTCTTTATAAAATTCCTGAAAATGTTGTTCAGGCTGATCGCTCAGCATGCTTTTTGTTAGTTCAATTTCATATTTATAGTTTTCTGGACTTAACATGCCGCGCATCAGTTGAAATCGCAAATAGACAAGATAGGTGTTTAACACATCAGTTTCGCAATAGTGTCGTATTGCCTCAATATTGCCTTTAAAATAATTATCCAATACTAAGCTACCCGACATCCCCATCTTACCTGGCAAACCTAACATCAACGCAATATCTTCAAGTTTGGCAAATGATTTTTGGTTATAACCTGCAAGTACATCCATCAAATCTAAATGACGCATATGGTACCTGCTTAGGTAGTTATTCCACTTAAAAGAAGGATCATGTTCACCCGTTTCCCAATATTGAGCGGCGACAACACCATGAAATAGTGAGCGATAATGCAATACAGGCAGATCAAATCCACTGCCATTCCAAGACACTAACGTTGGTTTATATTTTTCTATCCCAGCATAAAATCGTTGAATAAGCTCAGCTTCATCTGAATCTGGCTCCCCTAATGACCACACCTTGAGCGCTTTGTCACTACGAAACACAACAGAAATAGCGACTATCTTTTGCAGATGGTGTTTAACAAAAGCTTGTCCGGATGTCTCCTTAATCAAACTCATCATCGCGTTGGCAACAGATTGATCTGGCATGTCCTTGAGTCCAAGCAATCTTCTACCACTGTCAACATCAGGTATGGTTTCAATATCAAATACAAAAATATTCATGAAGTTATCTTACCTAGCCGAGCTAAAGATGTTAAAAAGAAGCCAAATGCATTAACCTACGTCTTCAAATGAGAGTAAGGTAGCATTTCATGTCAGATATTCAAAGCAAGCCAAGTCGAAGTTTATGGAGCTCTAGATTCGCTTTTATCATGGTAGCAGCGGGCGCGGCTGTGGGGCTTGGCAATATATGGAAGTTTCCCTACATGGCAGGCAGCAATGGCGGCGGCGTCTTTGTCATAGCTTATTTGTTCTTTATTGCGCTGATTGGTATTCCTGCCATGATTGCCGAGTTATTGATTGGCAGGCGCGGTAGGCAAAATCCTGTCAATTGCCTTGCAACTTTAGCAAAACAATCCAATGCAAGTAGCAAATGGCAAGGATTAGGTTGGTTAGGTGCACTCACCCTCATATTAGTGCTCGCTTTCTATAGTGTTGTCGCTGGATGGTCAATTGCTTATTTAGCTTACGCTTTTAAGGGACTGTTTGTGAATGCAACGCCCGAAAGTATCGTTGCTATCTGGACAAATTTGCTTGCCTCCCCGCTTGAGCTTACGCAATGGCATACCATTTTTATATGCTTAACCATGTTGGTCGTCGCCCTTGGTGTTAATGCTGGCATTGAGCGCGCTTCAAAGTGGATGATGCCTGGCCTATTTCTCACTTTAATTGCCTTGGTAATTTACGCTGCTATTGAAGGCGATTTTAGAAGCGGCCTCTCTTTTATGTTTTCATTTAGACCAGAAGAATTAACATCGCGCGCTGTGATAGATGCGCTAGGCCAAGCCTTTTTCTCTTTAGCCACTGGGGCTGGCTGTATTTTGATATATGGCTCTTATCTTTCTAAAGAAACCGATCTGGTGAAAACCGTTATTATTATTTCTCTGTTAGATGTATTAGTTGCCATATTTTCTGGGCTCGCTATTTTTCCCATTGTTTTCTCTCACAATTTAGCACCCGAAAGTGGCCCAGGCTTGATGTTTCATGTTTTGCCAATTGCTTTTAGCCATATGCCAGGCTCTCAAGTTGTCGGTAGCCTGTTTTTTATTCTGTTACTATTTGCTGCTTGGACTTCTTCGATTTCAATGGCAGAGCCACTTGTTGCAATGCTCAATGAGCGTTGGCAGATCACGCGCAAACGAGGAGCATTTTTAATTGGTGCATTAGCTTGGACGCTAGGACTGGCCTCTGTGTTTTCATTCAACATCTGGAAAAATGTAAAAATAATGGGTAAATGGGATATTTTTCAAGTACTCACCGATTTGCCGATTAATATTTTATTACCGATTGGCGCCTTTTTGTTTTGTATTTTTGCTGGGTGGATAATGCCTGATACAGACAGTGAAGATGAGTTTGACGGCAATTCTTTGAGTGTCTATCTTGCTTGGCGTTTTGCTATACGCTATTTAGCCCCCATTGGAATATTCATCGTCTTTATTGCCAATTTCTTTTAACAGTGTCAGACTAAATTGTCATTTTTAGACTATTTTATTTTTAACTTATGTAAGGGATGAGCTATGTTAAAAAAAGTCAGTATTACGACGTTAAGTTTATTGCTTAGTTTAGGCGCCTCAACTTGTGCGCAGGCGGCAACAGACAAAAGCTCACCTACTAACATGGAATTTGGCAATAAAGGTATCACAGCGGTAGAAGTTAAAAATCTTCATCATTCAGGAAAATTACTTGTTAAAAAAATTAAAGTGACGGATTCCACTATTATCAATGGCTCTTTTGAGGCTATTGACTCACAATTTAATAAAGAAACCGTTATCAATGGCAATATGGATGCCAAAACATCCAATTTTAATAATTTAGATGTTAACGGAAATGTGAAATTAAAAACTGTAGTAGTGAATGGTCCAACGGCTATTAACGGTAAAGTAGAGGCAGATGACTCTGAATTTAAAAACACGTTGAACATTTGTGGTTCATTAGATGCTAAAGATTCTAAATTTGCCAAAATGATCACTTTGAAATGTTCAAAAGAAACTGACTTTGAGAATTCAAAAGTGCAAGATATCAATATTAAAAAATCATCAGATGGTAGCGCTCAAAAAGTTATCTTAAAAAATAGCAGTGTTAACAATATTACCTTTGAATCAGGTGATGGTATCGTCGAACAAGATGATAAATCGACTATCTCTGGAAAAGTGACTGGCGCAAAAGTAGAAAAAAAGTAATGTTATGAAATAGTGGGCAAACTTTTGCTTTGCCCACCCTATCTTAAACTTACAGCCCAGGTGGATATTCTTGAATTTCTGGAATGGGCGACAAATCATCAATCGCAGGCATCGGGGTATCTCTTTCCTCATCTACCGTTTGATTGGTGTCATTTCCTTTATAATCTTCAGATTCAACATTCAATGTTGGGCGTGGTGGTGGCTCTAAATATTGAGGTTGCTGCAAATAGCCTGGCTGTTCACGTGCACGAAAATCATCATTCCATCTACAACCTTGAATCACAATAACAGCTAAGGCAGTTAACATAATTATATTTTCTTTTCCCACCCCAGACTCCTTGTTTTTTTAATAAAATGACCTGATAAACATAATTAGTTTAGCATCCAACAATTTATTTGCCATGAATTCTTGCCAATAAATCACATCAAGGGTATAAGACCAACATGACAAAACGTCTAAACATATACAGAAATATTGCGCTTTTCGCTGCACTGCAGCTATGGTTAAATGCGGCTATAGCATGCGCCAATGTATTGCTTGTTTCAAGCAATAGTCACTTTGCTATGGTCCATAGAATAGAAGCCACGCTCTACGCGCAACCTCATACTGCTTTGAAAATTGAGCATCTGGTTGCTGAAAATGTTAAAGCAGATCACTTTCAACAGACTAAAGATGATAACTGCCTTATTGTAGCCATTGGCTCTGAAGCGTTACATGCTATTTTAAAGACAAAATGTAAAAAACCCATTCTCAGTGTGCTTTCGCGAAAGAGCTCTATTAACACGCTATTGCATGAACATGACAGAAAATTAGGCGATCCCAGCGCTCCTATCTCAGCAATATATCTAGATCAACCTTTAGAAAGACAGTTGCTGCTTTTGCAATGCTTAATGCCTAATCATGAAACAAACAGTATTGGTGTTCTGTTAGGCCCTAATTCCTTAATTGAACAAACGCAATTACAAACACTAGCGAGCAAACATCATATTAAACTCAATACTATTTATGTTAATAAATTTGAAAACCCAGTTGCTGTGCTAGATGGGCTATTAGATGAAACCCAAATGGTATTAGCCATTCCGGATCATCGTGTTTACAACACCAAAACCACTCGAGGTATGTTGCTTACTGCGTTTCACAAGCGCGTACCATTAATTGGCTATTCAAGAACCTATGTTAATAATGGTGCTTTAGCAGGCGTCTATTCCACAACCAAGCAACTTGCTGATCAAACAGCAAAACAGATTATTGATATTTTAGCAACAAATGATGTGAAATTACCGCAACCTCAATATCCACAAGATTTTACCATTGCGGTTAATCACCAGGTTGCGCGTTCCTTAGGTCTTTTTGTTGAAAACGAAACGGTATTAAAACAAACCATCGAAAAAATGGAAAAGCTGAATCATGGTTAATGAATGGGGTATTAAAAGCAGAGTATTATTTTTAACCTTAGTGCCAACCATCACTATTTCATTGTTATTGAGTGCCTACTTTACCAGCACCAGAATTCAAGATTTAGAAAAAGCATTAAGAGATCGCGGCTACGCAATTGCTCTACAATTAGCGCCAGCCAGTGAGTATGGTGTATTTTCAGGCAATGCCCATACATTACAGCGTCTTGCCAATGACGCCCTTTCTGAGCCAGAAGTGCGCTCTATCTCTATTTTCAACAAAGATGGACGTTTATTAGCACACGCAGGGCATGAACATCAAACCCCTACCAATATTTTATCTGTTAGTGATCAATCCCATGGTATTACCATGGCAGATACCGGAAACTCTTTACTCTTTACCGTGCCAGTAACCATCCGTGATGTCATTATTGAAGACTATGCCTATGTTGATTCCCCGTTTGATCAAGCAGAAAACCATGACAACGTGCTTGGTTGGATAAGTATCGAACTAGGAAGAATGACGACTACCATCAGGCAGTATCAGGTCTTATTCGCCTGTTCAATCATTGTGCTTATTGGCCTTGGCATCAGTGGGATCTTTGCCTTTAGAATGGGGCGCGACGTCACCCGCCCTATTTTACAAATGGCTGCCGCTGTTGAAAAAATTAAAAACGGAAATTTTGATACCCGGGTTTACACCAATGCCCGCAGCGAATTGCGCCACTTAGAAGCTGGCATCAACACCATGGCAAGCTCACTTAAAGCCGCTCATGAAGAAATGCAACAAAGCGTAGAGCAAGCAACCGCTGATCTGCGACAAACCTTAGAAACCATTGAAATTCAAAATATAGAATTAGAAATGGCAAGAAAAGAGGCTGAAACAGCCTCACGTGTCAAATCTGAATTCCTTGCTAACATGAGCCATGAAATTCGTACTCCCTTAAACGGCGTGATTGGATTTATTAACTTGCTCATGAAAACAAAGCTAGACTCAAGGCAAGCTGATTATCTTTCAACCATTCATAAATCTGCATTCAGCTTACTATCAATTATTAACGATATTCTAGATTTCTCTAAAATTGAAGCTGGCAAGTTAACGCTTGACCAAGTCCCCATGGACCTACGTGAATGTGTTGAAGATGCCTTGATGCTCATGGCGCCAAATGCGCATGAAAAAAATCTTGAATTAGTGCCCATGATTTACTCTGATGTGCCTGAAAGAATTGTCGGCGATCATCTCAGGTTAAAACAAATCATTACTAATCTTGTCAATAATGCCATTAAATTTACCGAGAAAGGTACTGTCGTAGTCAGAATCATGCTTGAAAAAGAAATGGCTGAACATGTTGTGATTTGTGTGAGCATCACAGATTCAGGAATTGGCCTCTCAGCTGATGAACAAAAGCAACTATTTCAGGCATTTACGCAAGCCGACTCAACAACCACACGGCGGTTTGGTGGAACAGGATTAGGGCTGGTTATTTCTAAGCGCTTAGTGCAACAAATGGGTGGTGAAATTGGTGTTGAATCAGAAACGGGTAAAGGCTCTACTTTCTGGTTTACCTTTCTTGCAAACAAAGTATATGATCCTAATAAAGTCAAAGAAGATTCAATTTTAAAAGACTTTAGAATTTTAATTTATGAAACACACCCTACAACACGATTGAGCTTAAATCATTTGATTTCCTCTTGGGGAACCAAAGTCACTGAAGTTGAAGAGCCAAACAATATTCAAACCATTTTACAGAATGCTCAAGATAACGATCAGCCCTATCACATGATGATCGTCGGCGTGGATCATCTTGATCCAATGAGTACTTTCGTTGAAGATCTAACAAAACTTGCAAATGAAAAATATAACTGTCGCGTAGCTGTTCTTGTGAATACAACCGATCAGTCTATTTACGATGCACTTCAAAGCTCAGGGGCAGCAATTTGTTTAGCAAAACCTGTCAGTCGAAAGAAGCTACATGATTCACTCGTTGATGTGTTACTCGCGAAGAAGGAACTCTTAACCACTCAAGAAGTGTCCATTTCCTCGCAATCTAATGAACCTATCAATGCCATTAATAACCAGATAGCCATACTGGCTGTTGATGATTATCCTTCAAATCTAAAATTAGTTGCAGCTTTACTTGAAAATTTAGGGCTCAAAGCAGATTGTGCAAATAATGGATTTGAAGCGCTACAATTTATTAAAAATAAAAATTATGATCTCATTTTTATGGATATCCAAATGCCTGGCATGGATGGCATTGAGGTTACCAATCGTATTAGAAGTGATGAGATCCCAGGTAAGCACATCCCTATCATAGCACTCACCGCGCATGCACTAACGACTGAGCGCGAAGCCGTATTACGTGCTGGGATGGATGATTACTTAACCAAGCCAATTGATGAAAAAGATCTGCAGCGCATCATTCAACAATGGACGAAAAAATATATCTTTACGCAAGATCAACATAGCGCGCATGAAATTCAAGAGCAAACCCGGATCCCTGTTGATTGGCAACAAACACTTAAGTTGGCCGCCAATAAGAGTTCCTTAGCGAAAGATATGCTGCTTGGATTGGTTGATAGTCTTAAATCTGCTCAGACAAATATTAATCAGACCTTCACAAAGAAAGACTATAAAAATATGCGCGAGCATGTTCACAGACTTCACGGCGCTTGCTGCTATTGTGGTGTACCGGCACTCAAAAGCGCTGTTGCTGCGGTAGAAACAGCGCTTGCCAAAAAGGAATTAGAAAATATTAACTTCTTAATGGTTGAGCTTAATAAAGAAATCAATCGGTTAGGACGCTATGTTCAGAG
>JBFXKR010000029.1:0-8858 GCA_050173595.1 Candidatus Berkiella sp. | reverse complement strand
AAAAATCTTTGCGAAGATCTTGGATAATGTCTTTAATCACCAAATAACTGCTACTTAATAACTGCCCTTGTTCTTTATTGTAAAAGCGCATCATAGCACCAATATGGGCTAAAAATTCTTGCTCTTTAATATTAAGTTTTACACCGGTATTGTTCGCATCACCCAACCCTAAAAATCCTGCTCTTTGGGTAAGATAGGCAGATAATAAGTTACTTGCTGATAAGCTATTATCATCAAACAATGCTTCAAGCACCGATTCTAAAGCACACATGGCTCGATGGGTATTTGAAGTTAAATAGTATGAGCCTTTTGGCTGAACATTACCTTGAAAACCAGTAATGTTGGTGTTCCAATAAAGTACCCAAAAATCATACGCTTCTTTAGATAATTTGCCTTGTTGAACTTCAGCGATAAGGGTTGCGAACATGTTCGTTGAACCCTCTGTATATAACATATGGCGATAGTGCCGATGATGCGCAAAAGCGGATTGTAAGTTTTGCTTTATTAAGGCTCTTTGCGCATCACTAGGATATCGCTGTAATAAATAGTCTACTTGGGGATAGACTTTTCTTGCCACATCCATATCTTCAAAAACTTTTGCTGCAAATTCCACCGTATCGACAAGGTAATTATTCTTACCAAAAATCTTGTCGGCTCTTTTGTGCGCCTCTAAAGATAAAGGCACGGAGCTAATGAGGGTAGCCACTTTTAAGGTGTCTAAAGTTAGCGCATCCAATGATTGATATTTTTTAGCAAGCTCGGCAAATTCTTCTTTTTGAAGGGTTGGTATAAATTCGTTATCTTTAGGTTGATTCTCAACAAAAGCCGCATAACCTTCACTGCCCTGTTGCAATAATGAAATACAGTAAAAACGGCTTAAAGCTCTTTTTACCTCAATATAGTTTCTATCCGTATCAACAATTCCTTTTTCAGGTGTTTGATGTGGCGTAAAAATACTCATTGAGAGGATGGTAATTTCTTCATCACTGATTTGTACTAAAGGCATGTATTCTTGTGCAAAGGCGCGAATTGCTTTGATTTGCTTTAAAATAAGCGCCAGTTTTTCCTGCTCAAGATGTGGCGCTAATTGTTCGTTGCTATAATAGCGATAAACCAAATTGGTAAGTAATTGGTCCTGCTCTTGATCTTGTGCTGAACTTGCACCTAACATCGCCATTTTATCATCCTCGCATAAACACACACAGTAAGTGAGTTAGTTGATAGCCATACTATTTTTCAGCTTATCACTGTAAGCGATATAGGTGGCAAGATCAAGTTGATATCACCATTTGATGTACAAAATAAATGAAGAACGGTTTATAGCATCTTACTGATTTAGGCGAAACTTTAGGCTTTTTAAATCTAAAAGAAATAAATCAATTCGTACACTGATACTCGTTGTGGTAACAAATCCGCCACCCTTATCAAAGGTGGCGAAATATTGTCTTTAGGTTTTGTTAAAAGGCACTATATTCTTGATTTACCCTTTTCTTCTAACAGGCCTGTTTGGTGCTTCAACCTGCTGAATTATAGGTAAACGGGGAAGTCCGAATTGCCTCACAGGTCTTCTAAATCCTAGAAAAACAGCAGGTGGCACAACTAATTCTTCTTGATATTTTTTATCACGACTATCAATAGGCATATGACACTCCTTTGTATATTACTTGCTTGCGATAGTGGATACTTTCAGTAATACGCTATTTACGAGTGCATGTATAGAAAAAATATGCAAAAGATGTATTGCTTAGCAATAACATGAGCAAAAATTAAGCCAGCTTTTATGGCATGGCGCATGCTTTTGCTTTGCGCCATACTTAGACTTTACGTGAATTTTTAACTTTATTTTGTGAATCACTGACATTAAATGAGAGTTCTTTTATTCTCAAAGCAGGATCAACTTGATTAAATTCATCAGCCATACCAACATAATAGCTTGGTAAATAATATGCTCTTGGGTCAACTAAGCTTAATCCATAATGTAGCCAACTCTTTTGCGCCGCGCGGCCATATAAGTAAGATCTACCCTCGCGAGATTTGTCACTAAACTTGACTCGTTTATTATCATAATCTCGTACGAAATAGTCATGGGTAAGGCCGTACCTAAAAAATTGAGTAAAAGAATTAAAACTATATCCCAACAAGCCTATCAATAAGGAAAATTTGATACTCACTGAAGTTAATAGCATGGCACCCAAAGTGATAGCACTCCAAGTGATTGCTGTTGACTGATAAGCAATTGGCAACTGTGATGCCTTTTGATATAAAGACACAATTTTGTTTTTACTGTCTTTTAATTTGTTGTAAAGTCTTGATGTGCCGATGGCGCGTGGCGTTAATAATGCATCTTGTTGCGCTGCTAGTACTTTCAACTTCTTTAAAGAAATAATATCTGCAAAGTAACCGCCAAGAGAATCACTGGCAAGTTGTGCCTCATCTAGCGCTGATATGAATCGAACTTTTATTTTTTTATCTAGCTTATGTTCTTTTAACCACTTATTGATTTTTCGTTTATTCGCAGTCGTATCCGTATAAAGCGTTTGAATATCTTCTCCCAATTGCAAATTTCGCTGGGTAGTCCATTCTAATTGCGTAGTGTAAAACCTGTCCGGACGAATTGAGTTTGAAGCAAAAACAAGTGGCATCTGCATCGCATTCACGGCGTGATGAGATACGGTTGATCTTGGCTTTTGTAAACTTAATTCCTTTTTAAAATCCTTAAGCGCTTCCTCACCTTGCAATATTTCTTGATAGTAATATTGATCGCTTGAATTTTTATAATATCTATATCCAGATGTTTGTTTGAATTCATAAACACCCATCAGCAATTTATCAGTAAGATTGAGCAAAGATTTTTTTAATTCATTAAATGCTTGGCGTTCAACTTTATCTTCAATAACAGAATCCATTCTGCGCAAAGTGTAGGTTAAATTCGCTAATTCACTTGGCGTTGTTCCCATGTAAAAATAACCGGAAATTAAAGGCTGCTCTTTATCTTCTTTTTCCTTGATCCAATTGTTTAGCTTCAAAATAAATGCTTTAATCGCTTCTTTTTCAGTTTCAAAATTAAAGCGTAATCTTTCACCATTAAAGTTAAATGTAATTTTATCTTGGGAATACGCCTTTGCATAATGAATGCCTTCGATGCTGGTGCCAGAAAGTTGAGTATGGTTGTGGCCATTTTTGGTGGCGCCCACACCTAGCTCACCAGAAAATGGGACCACATTCATCTTTGTCAGTTTACCACTAGCGATAAGGGCATATTCGGTTTGAGGAAGATTCACAAAAATGCCACCGTTAGTGCCATGAAAAAAAGTGTGCTCAAGATCTAAAACGTTTTTGACCAAATTTGATTTGTTTGCCTCTTTAAGTTTTTGCTTGATTTTGTCTTGCTTAAAATGCAACAAATAATCTTTTCTAAAATCACCAATGGAAATCAACAATCGCCCTGCATAGCTTGGCACACCTGAGGTATGTCCTTCATGAAAGCCATCACGATTCGTAAATGGGTAGACAAAAAACCTGTCAAAATGTCTTTGAGAGAAACTCTTGGTTTGTGTTAATGCTTTTTCATATTTTTGCATTGTATCTTTTAAACTTTGCTTAGGCGAATTTGCCACATTAGCATCATCGGCAACTTTGAGCATGTTTTGCAAAACATATCGAAAACCTTTCATAATGCGTTGGTAATGGGCTTGATTGACAGGTGAGGCGAGCATTTTGGTATGCTCAGATTTTATGAAAGCTGTTAAATCAGTCGCATTGCGCTTAAACTGATAATCTATTTCAACAGCATCGGTACTATGAATCAAGGCTTCAAAAACAGCTTTACCTTTTGCACTTGCATCCATTTTTTGCTTGATTTTATCAAATCTTGGATCATTTTTATCTTGTTGCTTTTGAAGTGCAAAAAACAAAACGCGCTCATCAACATCAAATTTGCCAGCCAAGTTTATTAACTCTTCATAAATTTCTGTCGCTGTCGCGCCATAGGCAGCATCACTCGCAAGCAGATCTTTGGCAAGTAATGCGCTTTGAAGCCGTTGTTGGCAAGGTACAGATAATTGAAATTTATCACCAACCAGTTTTACTAAGTCATTCATTTTATGACGCTGGGGAAGCGAAGGATTTTTAGCCACAAAACAACCTGAATCATGCTTTAATTAAGTTGCACAACTATATATAATTGTTACATTTTTGTCAATGACTTAAGCCCCTAAGGCTTTTAGCGTTTTAGCTTTAAAATGTGCATTTTTTATTGGCTTTTTAAGCTTGTGTGCGGAAAAATTAGTTGTTATGAGTGTAAATACGCAGCAAAAGATCAAGCTAAGCAATATCAAAGACCGGTCATTTTTATTATAATTAGCCCAATTTATTCACAGGAGCCATGCATGTCTATTGTTATTGTGATCCCTGCACGCTTTGCTTCTACCCGCTTGCCAGAGAAAATGCTGCTCAGTAAAACCAATTGGCCTTTAATACGCCATACCTATGAGCAAGCTAAAAAAGCAACCTTGGCGACACGCGTGATTGTGGCAACCGATGATGAGCGCATCTTTGATGCCGTGAAGCGCTTTGGTGGTGATGTTGTGATGACAGCCAAAGATCATCCAACAGGATCAGATCGTTTAGCAGAAGTGGCTCAAAAACACCTTGGTGATGATGATATCATTGTGAATGTACAAGGGGATGAGCCTGAATTAGATCCTAACAGTATTGATAAGCTGATTGAACTTTATCTTGCCAGCAATGCACACATGGCAACGTTGGTGACACCGTTTAAAACAAATCCGCTTGATCCTAATTGCGTTAAAGGGGTTTTAGGGCAAGCAATCAAACGTGATGATTCCCAACAAACAATGGGCTATGAAGCGCTATACTTCTCTCGCAGCCTTGTGCCCTTCCCTAGGGCAACTAATGGGGTGGTGATCAATTTCAGCGATTATTATCATCATATTGGCGTCTATGCTTATAAAGCAGCTTTTCTAAAAAAATATGTCACTTTGCCACAAGGGCGTTTAGAGTTAGCTGAAAGTTTAGAGCAACTTCGTTTATTAGAATATGGTTATCAAATTGTTGCCGGTGTTGTTGAACATGCGATGCCTGGCATAGATACCCTCGATGATTATGAGCAATTTGTAAAACGTTTTACTCAAAGGCAACCTCATGACATTTGTGCTTAATTCAACTTTAGAAAAAGACTCTGAATTTATTATCGATTTGCCTTTATCTCAAGCTCGCTTAAGTAATAATGCGGCTTTTACATGGATTATTTTAATCCCACGAAAAGAAAACTTAACAGAAATTATTGATTTATCGATTGACGATCAAACACAGTTGCTTAAAGAAATCCGCCAAACTTCAATTATTCTACAAAAGCTTTTTAAGGCCGATAAGCTCAATGTCGCAAATTTAGGTAACATGGTTTCACAACTACACATTCATCTTATTGCGCGTTTTAAAACTGATCCGGCTTGGCCAAACCCTGTTTGGAACAGCGGCGTTAGCAAAGCCTATTCTCTTGAAGAAAAAGAAACCTTGTTAGTGCAATTAAGAAACCAATTTCAGGAACAGCCATGTTAAATACTTTTTTATTCATTGATTTTGATAATACCCTGATGGCAACAGAGCAATATGCTGTGCCTTCCTTAATTGCACGTTTTAATGCACTTTACCAACATTTTCTACCCAAGCCTTTAACTTATGAAGAATTTAAAAAGCATTTTCATGGCCAAGCACGCGAAACCCTATGTAAAAATTTAAGCTCCCATTTCAACATTGATGTTGACTATAAAGCATTATACGAAAAGCGCGAATGGCGCATTATGCAACACTATCAACAATTACCACAGGGCGTTGAAATGGCGCCATATGCCCTTGAAACCTTGCAACATTTCTCCGAGCAAGGTGCAACGTTGGCGCTGGTTTCGAATAATCCCATACAGCGTGCCCTAACCGCGATGCGCTTTGCTCAAAACAAGCAAGGAGATAAGCTTGCCTCCTTGTTTAAAACCAATTTTTTTGAAGCAGGCGATGTTCAAAAACCAAACCCGGATGTTTATTTACAGGCAATGCAGCAAGTTGGTGCAACGCCTGAAAACAGTTTTGCTTTTGAAGATAGTATCACCGGTGCCACTGCTGCGATTAAGGCTGGTCTGAAAACTTTTGGCTACACCGGTTTTGCCGATAATCCAGAAAGCTTAAAAGAAAAATTGCTTGCTACTGGTTGTGTTGCTGTATTTCATTCCTGGGAAGCAGTGCCTGAGTTGATTGCACAATTTAAGCCTCATAAAAAAGCTGTTTTATCAATTTAAATCTATTGCTCATTATTAATGGTTTGACTATCTTTGCTATTTAATGTAATCGTTGCGAAACGTTACAATTACTTTTCAATTTAGCATGTTAAGATTTTTAAAAGAAAATGCTTTGCGCAAAGGCGCTGAGGAATTTCACCTTATCTTTAAATCCAAAAACCCTTCTCCCCCAGCCAACACACGTGCCATTTGGATTTTATCTTCAAGGCATGGCATAGAGCAGCAACATATCAATTGCGCTGTTAAAAGCGTCAATTACAAACCTCAGGCAAACGCGAGCGAAGATGCTGTTCAATGTGATGTAAAAGATGATTACTTAAGAATAAAGGCAGCATTTGAAGTTGGCCTGAAATTGTTGAACAAAGATCCTGAAAATGTGCCCATGATTATATATAATGGCCTGCCTGAACAAAACGAGTCTTTTAGAAAAGTCTTAAAAGAAGGACTTTCATCGGTAGGTTTACCTTCATATCCTCTTGAAAAAATTATTTTATTAGATCTTTTGGAAGATGAATACCATACTCCAGGCCAATTCAAATCGATGGTCAGGGAATGTGCCAGTAATCCGCTGTTATCTGTGTTAAACGAACCGGGTGTGAATGTTACCATTGTCACTTCAGCTTATCATGGCCCACGCACGCGGCGCCTTTTTAACTCACAAAAAGTTCCCACCCCCCTGCCATATGCCAACATTAGTTTCCATTTGATAGATAGAGCGTTTGGGCGTGATTGCATCAGGCGAGATCTAGAAGGCGAATTAAATAGAATTGAAGGCTATCTTGCTTTGGGCGATATCGGTGAGCCCAGATCTCTTGAATGGTTCGCAAGCCCAGCAGCTTGGACACCCTTACGTGAATATTCTGCTTGCACCCAAAATATTATCAAAAAATATGATCTTATTGTTGGCAAAAAAACAAATCGAAGTGCACTCACGCTAAAGCCTGCCAATTAACGGGCACATTTGTAAATCTTGTGTAAATCACCTTGCAGAACTTAAGTTAATTAGATTACAATCCCCCTTTAAACGAATAGATGCCATAACGATATAAAATGATGACACGCGCATTTAAACTCAATCTCACCTAAAAATGGTTAAACAAATTTTGGAGCATCCCTATGTTAGTTACTTTTGATCAGTTATCGCTTTCGGATAAACCAAAGACCGCGGAAGAAAAAGTACTTGCCTTGAGAAAAGAGCTTCAAAAAGATCATCTTTTTTGGGAAATTTTTAATAATAAAAATAATCCCTTTGATATGAATAACATGCCAGACTTTGCGCTCAAAGCGCTAGCCACAGCTTATGATCTTAATTTGCACAAAGGAACCATTGTACAATTTGCCAACAAAAATAACTCTTATCTGATTTTTCATGATCTAGATTTTCGCAAAACCTGTTCAAGGCTGTCCTCCTTTGATGAATATGCAAAGAGCTTTGGCAAAACAGAATTTCCCTGTGTTCTTTTGCTTAAAAAACCCTTACTAAGTCTTATTCATCGTTGTTATGGCATGCGCATTTTTAATGTTAAAACGGCATTATCGGATGATGATCAAACGACCATTGCATTTTATTTGGATAAAATGTACCAAGCTAGTGCCCCATTACAAGGCCATGAATTTCAAATATTGGGTGATTTGTTCGCTAAAGATGGTCAATCTGATTTGGCCTATCAGTTTCATCACAAAGCCTGTCTTTTTCATGTAAGCGCAATTGAAAATAATCACTTTGACTTTTATGCGTGGTCTTTTCTTCAAAAATCATTTTTAGATGGCCAAGGCATTGAAATCAATGAGCGTTTAGCACAGATTTGTGAATTAAATGTCACTAGAACGATAGAACGTATCGAACCATTATTAGAGCCTCTTAAAGCATTTTCAACACAAGCGTTAGAACACTCCCCACGCAGATATGGATGCTAGTTTATTGAATCAACCTTCGTTAAATAAGAATTGATAGATATGGCCACCCTGGATAGGAATCGCATTCACATAATGGCCATT
The DNA here is from genome assembly GCA_050173595.1 of Candidatus Berkiella sp. Lineage (GTDB taxonomy): Bacteria > Pseudomonadota > Gammaproteobacteria > Berkiellales > Berkiellaceae > Berkiella. The sequence goes on along the minus strand of JBFXKR010000029.1, from coordinate 549 downwards.
ATGAAAAATGGGATTTGAAAAATCATATCCCAAGGAATTATCTTGTAAATCACAAATATCATTGGGATATAAAATAACATTTAAGCGATGACCACCATAGGTGCCAGCACTGACAAATCGGGAAGAATTTGTCACTACGATTTCAATCACCGTTGGCGTTGCCTTTTGAATAAAAACTTTAGCGCCGGCTACTTGTTGGAGCTCTAAAGAGCTAAGCATTCTCATGGTTCTAAGTCCCCTTTTATTGCTTTAGTCGTTTTAAAAATATTTCCCTCGTTTAATGAACTTCACTCAGTTCAAAAGCCGAGGCCATCCGATCTGTTTCACGATTGGAAATCCCAAATTTTTTAGCTTCTTTTCGCCAACAAGAGACTGCTTTTGCGACTTCAGAAACAATATTTTTTGCTTGTTTCAAAGATAACCCGAAATAATTCACTACACTCATAGCTAAGTCTATCGTACCTGTTGCATCATCAATATCTATGGCAGTTGCCAGTATCCGAGGTCGTATATCCAAAGGACAAGGGTTTAAATCATAAGCAGGCGAGA